>CAZGCC010000089.1:0-6193 GCA_964524195.1 uncultured bacterium
AAAGAAAAAACAAAATAAATTTTACAAGTTGCCAAATTTGAGATTTAGAAAAGGGTTTAAAAATGGAAATTAGCGGGCAGCTGGTCAGACCGTTTATTGAAAAAATGGAAACCGAATGGCAGGATCTTTATCTCGAAATTTGCGGTCATGCAAGCGATGAGGCGAGTGCTATGAGGCCTTCCGTGGAACAGCGGATGCGGCAGCTTGAGAAGTTCCGTTTGTCGGCCAACTACTATGAAAAAGATGAAACAGGGCTGAAGGAATTCCCGAATCTGAGGGAGGCTCTCCGCTTTCTGAAACTTGATCTGAGAACGACGCGGCGGAAGTGGCGCCGTCATCTGGTCTCGAAGGTCCGGACTCAAAAACGAAAGGAACGAGCGAACTATGGGGCATCTCTTGCTGCGTGAAGAGAATATTGTTGCCGGGATCGACGCGATAGATCGCGAGGACGCGCTTGCGAAGATCGTTGACGCGCTTCCTGCTTGGAGTTTGCGGGAGACCGAAAAGCAAAAGATCCTGCACCTTCTCTTGCTTCGTGAGCAAGTAGGAACCACGGCGATTGGCCAGGGAATTGCCCTTCCGCATTGTTTTTCTTCCGAAGTCTTCGAGCCGGTCGTGGCTTTTGGGGTCAGTCCCGACGGCATTCCGTATCCTTCCCTGGACGGCCGACCGGTTCATTTTATTTTTGTGTTAATACTGCCCCAGAACGAGGGAGCCGAACGGCAGAAGCGGCAGATCCTTCAAAATATCAAGTGGGCCCTTTGCGACCGCTATATGCAGGAACGACTGAAAAGGGCTCAAACCGCCTCAGAAATATATCAACTCATTGTGCCGGAGGGGCAGCGTGTTCCGGTGCTCGCAGCTTGAAGGGCTGTTTTTTGGCTTTTTGAAATAGCAAATCGTCCTGGCTTAGAACGGTTGTACGGCGGGGGGCTGACAACCGAGCTGGCCAGGGCGTTTTTTTCTTAAACTTCGCTCAGCAAATTCGAACGGTACGCGTTTCTAGAAGATCATCATAAAAGCAAGCTTCTCAGCGCTTCAGACGATGATTTTCT
This sequence comes from uncultured bacterium, assembly GCA_964524195.1. Taxonomy (GTDB): domain Bacteria; phylum Omnitrophota; class Omnitrophia; order Omnitrophales; family Aquincolibacteriaceae; genus Aquincolibacterium. Next base: position 1,056 of record CAZGCC010000089.1, read on the forward strand.
TCCTTGCTTTCTCACTTTAAAATCGTAAGATAACACCAGTTCTATTTTGCACAGATTCGACACGAAAAAATCTTTGGATTTCATAGGGCGGCGGAGTTTTCAGGCGCGGGCATTCGTTTTAATTTTTCATTTTAGTTTTTTCCTGAAGTGCTGCTGCTTCCTTCGTTTGGGGTCCAGATTTTCTTGAGCGATGGGAATTTTAAGTATGCCTTTCTTGATGCGGGAAGCCATTCAGACGCGTTTGCAGAAGCGCGTCGAGGATATCGAAAATGGCTATCGCCAAAATATCGGGATCCTCGGCTCCTCCGGAGTCGGCAAGACCCAACTCCTTTGCGAATTTTTCCAATCGATCTCCCGCAGCGATAAAGTTCTTCCTGTCTATGTAAAAGCCGAAACCATCGATGGGCGCCAGCTCATGCATCAGTGGATGGGGGCGGTGTTGAGTGCCATTCTCCTCGACCGGACCTTGAATATCCCCAAGACCTTGAACGGGCTTTTGCGTGAAGCGGAGTCGATCATTCCTAAAACCGTTACAGCGGTGAAACACCTTCAGAGGCTGTTGCGTCAGGACAAGAATGCGCTTGCCGTCAAAGAGCTTTGGATGCTAAGCGGCACTTTGGCGCGCGAGACGGGTAAGAAGGTCATTTTAATGATCGATGAATTTCAGGCTCTTGAGAAGTTGCCCGCATCCGATCCCTTCCTTCTTTTGGGGAAGCAGATGATGATCGATAAAGAGGTGCTTTATGTGGTGACAAGTTCCGCGGTCGACCGGGCGCGCGAGATCTTCCGCGAAAAACTTTCACTTCTTTTCGGGAATTTCGAAGTCCTCGAGCTCGCGCCGTTCGGATTCATGGAAATGGAGCAATATCTTGCGACTCGAATGCCGGCGCATCGCTGGTCCCCGGAGTTGAAGAAATTCCTTTTCCGCATGACGGATGGAGAGCCTCTTTATCTGGACCTTGTGATCCGTCGTCTTGAGCAGATTGAGATTCGCGAATTTCCGCAGAGCGTGAGCGCTTCCGTTCTGGTGGACGCTTTTTGCCAGGAGCTTTTTGACGGGAAAGGACGCATTGCGCTTCTTTTTGAAAAACGCCTCGAGCAGTGCGCGCACCTGGCGAAGTATCGCGGCCCTTATGTCAGGGCTATGCTCGCGTTAAGTCATGGTCGTCACAAGGTGATCCCCATTGCTGCTTTTATCGAGGAAACCGTAGCGGAGACCCAAAAAGTCCTCAAGAGGTTGGTGGAAGATGGGTTGGTGGCAAAAAGCGGCTCGCTTTTTCACATCCAGGATTTTCTTTTCCGCTTTTGGATTCGGGAGGTATTTCAGAAACGGCATGGGGCTTTTCTCCCTGAAGAAAGGATGTTGCGGAAGCATTTGTTTGACGAGCTGAGCCGGGCCTTGGACCTTTGTGAACGGATGACCGACGAAGATCTTGGGTTCCGTGTGGAGGCGCTTCTCAAGGAGTTCCGCAACGAAAGCGTGGAGATCGATCAGAAAAAGATCTCATGTCCGCAATTTTCGGAAGTGGTCCTGTTAAGGCATCTGCCGCATTCGATCTTTTCCCTTGTCGGACGGGGAGCCAGAGGACGGTGGCTTTTTTATCTGAGCACGGAATGGATCGGCGAATCTGAGATCGAAAAGGTTGTGGCCGATGCGAAGCATCTCCACAAGGTCCGTCGCAAAGTCCTGATCTCCCTGGGCGGGATCGATCAGAACGCGAGGCTGATCGCCCAAGAGGCGAAATTGCAACTTTGGAACCTCCGGCAGTTGAACGCCCTGCTGGATCTTTTTGACCAGCCGAAGATCATTTTACCGTCTCATCAAGGAATCCATGAACCCGAAGAGATCCCTGAATCGAATGTGGGCTCCGTGGCGCAAGACCTATCTGCGTTCGAGCTCCAGTAAACGCTCCGGCTGTCTTTTTTGTCGTCTCCTTGGCGAGCGAAAAGACCAGCGCAATCTTATTCTCTTTCGCGCTTCCCACTATGCGGTGATCCTCAATCGTTATCCGTACAATAACGGTCATCTCATGATCGTTCCTAATCGCCACATCGCCTGCATGTCACAAATGAACGCTTCTGAAAAAGAGGAATTTTTTGAGGTGTTTGAGAAAACGCGCGCGGCGCTTGTGAAGGCCATGAAACCGCAAGGATTCAATGTGGGGATGAATATCGGAGATATCGCGGGGGCCGGAGTTCCGGATCATTTGCATTGGCATATTGTGCCCCGTTGGAAGGGGGATGTGAACTTTATGCCGGTTGTTACCGGAACAAAAGTGATCTCCGAATCGCTGGAATCGGCCTATGAGGTGCTGAGTGCTGTGATCGCCCCGACACGCAAAAAGGCACGAAAAAAATGACTTCCGTGCATAGCGGCGCTAAAAGGAAATCCCTCAAAGCTCCCAAGCGAATCCTGACACCTCTCGAGAGATTTCTTTTGCCAAATCCTCAGTGGCAGGAAGGGTACGAGTCTTTTTCTGAGATCTTCGGAAAGCCGGTGGGTTGGTTTGTCCTCTGCGAGGAGGGAGGAAAACAGCGCTCGATCCGTTTGGACCGAAAACAGAACTGTCCTTTTTTCGCCAAGACGGGGGAGCGCCAGCGGGAGTGCGAAGCCTTCATCTCGAAATTTACGGATCAGTTGGCGCAGAACGCCGCGACGGCCGACCGGCTGCCGCTTTTCTACCGGTGCGCGTTCGCAAAAAATTGTATTGTTTTTCCGCTCAGATATCTTGGGTCCTTGAAAGGTTTTCTGATCTTCTGCTGCGTGAAACGCCCCGAGCGGGAGCTGCGACCGCTCATGATGCCGTTCTGCTATTTTCTTTCGAGCCAGGTGGAATTGGCTTTCAAAAATTTTGAACTCAATAATTTCTACGAAACCGTTCATCCCCGCGCTTTGGCGCTTTCGACCATGCATTCCGTGCATCGCGTGATCAATTCGTCACTGCGGCTCAAGGAATTGCTTCCCCGGATCGGACGGTTGAGCGCGCAGATCCTGAAGGCGCAGGGGTGTTCGATCATGTTGACGGATCCTGAGCGGCAGTATCTCAATCCGTTCTTTTCGTTCGGGACGCATCCCAAGTTCGTTCATAAACAACGGGTTCGATTCGGCCGAGGTCTGGAAGGCCATATCGCCGAAACGGGGGAGTTTTGTCTGCAGAATCGCCATATGGCAGTTCCATTCATTGAAGATGATGTTGTGGGTGTGATGACGCTTTGGGGCAAAGCTGATCGCCAGTCCTTTAACCGGACGGATCTGGAGATCTTGAAATCCCTTTCCGAGCAGGCGGTCGTGGCGATCAAGAACGCCCAGCTTTTCGAACGCACGGAAGAGCTGACGCTTGGGAGTATTAAAACGATCAACGAATTGATGAAACGGCATTTTGGAGAAAAGCAAAGCAATCTGGATATGACCGGGGAGATCGTGATCGCGATCGGAAAACAGATGGAACTTCCGAGTTCGGAGCTTGTGCATCTCGAGCGGGCGATCCTTCTTCTGGATACCGGGCAGCTCGCGTTTCCCGAAAAAGTATGGCAAAAAAAAGAAAAACTGACGCAGAAGGAATTGGAAGAGATCCGGAGCATTCCGATCCGTGGGGCGAATTTACTCCGTTCGATCAGTTCTCTCAAGCCCGTTCTTCCGATCGTTATGCACCGGCACGAACGCTATGATGGAAAAGGTTACCCTCAAGGGCTCAAAGGCGAGGAGATTCCTTTGGGCGCGAGGATCGTCGCCGTGGCAGATTCTTTTATTGCGATGGTTTCCAAACGCCACTATCGTCAACAATTGACCGCCAAGGAGGCATTGGAGGAGATCCTGAAACACCGAGGGACGCAGTTCGATCCGCTGGTGGCGGATGCCTTCTTGAAAGTGATGAAGGATAAGGCTATTCTTGAGAGAGTAGAGAGCTGTATCGAAGTTGATATGAACCCTTCCAAGGCATTGCCGGAGGTATGAATGTGTCTAAGATGAAGATCGAGATCCGAAAGCCTCATTACCTGGACGCTAAGGAGCCCGCCGTAGCGGTTCAGCAGGAAGAAACCGGCGAAAAAAGAACGCCGTTTTTTTTCCGTTTGCTGCTTTTGGCGACCTATATCCTTTCGGGCCTGGCGATCTGGTATGTATACCAGAGATTCAGCGCCCATTCCTGAGACAGATCAGTCAGGAGAAAGTGATCCTTTATGAGGTTCGGGGAGTGTTTTTTCTTTTTGGGGATGGCCTTGTTTGCGATGGTGGGATGCGCGACGGCAGAGGAAACGGGGGGCAGCTCTTTGGCCCGCCAGCAGAGCGCTACTCTTGAAAGTCTGACGAATGAGATTCTTCGCCTGAATCAGGAACTGGATGGAACAGTTCATGACCGGAAAGAGCTTCAGGCGGCGAAACCAGAATTCGAAAAAATGTTCTCGGATCCGATCAGCCGGGGGGATATTCAGGTGAACATGGACTCTCGGGGTCTTGTGATCACTGTTCGGGATCACGCCCTCTTTGATCCGGATGAAACTCAACTGACACCTGCTGGCGAAGAAGTTCTTGGAAAGATCGCTCTCGTGCTTTCACGGGATCTTTCAGACTACAGGGTTCTTCTGGAGGGGCATACCGACAATCAACCTATTCAGGATGCCGATGGGATCACGAATTGGGAATATTCCGTTGGCCGCGCGTCGGCAGTGCTTCATTACTTTGTGGAAAATCAGGATCTTTCTCCCAAGAGGTTTGGAATCGCGGGGTATTCGGAATATCGTCCCGTTGATTCTAATGCCACCGAAGAAGGCCGTGACCGTAATCGTCGCGTCGAGATCGTGATCTTGCCGCAGAAGGTTTCCGATGAGCCGTCCCGGTAGTCGCTTATCTTCCAAAAAGATCGTGAGACGGGTTGCTTGGGCTTTGGCGGCATGCTTGATCCTGAGCGCGATATCGCTGGGACTTAATGTTTTGGTTTACCATGAGCTTCAGGCAAGGCTCAAGATACGAATGGGGGGAACCTATGTCCCCGCGATCTTTATTCCATCGTTTGAGGTGCGTCATGGGACTTTCATCTGGGAGGATCGGGTCCAGCTCGTGGATGGAACTTTCAAAGTTACCTTCGATCCCTTAACCCTTTTTTCTTCGCGGGGGATACGGATTATTTTGACTGGCACGA
>CAZGCC010000090.1:0-6169 GCA_964524195.1 uncultured bacterium
CTCTTTTCTTAAAGTCGAGGGCGGGGAAGGCCGAAACATACAGGCAGAAGGAGCCCTGAAAAACCATGGAAAAAGAATCCGCCGGCCTTAACGATTCCCGCAAAGAACGAAGAAAATTCATCCGGGTCAAGATCTACGCCGTAACGCGCTATTTTTGCCCTCTGCGGCGCACGGAGGTCGGGATCCAGACGAGGATCTCGGATATCTCTGAGGGCGGCGCGTTAATGGAGACCTTCATGGAAGGGATCCCCGTGGATGCCGCGGTCAAAATAAACTTTGTGATGCCGGGGGCGAGTGACCGTCTTGTAGTTTTGGAAGGGAAGATCCGTCACACCGGATTTCTTGAAAAGGATCTCTACCGGTCAGGCATTGAATTCCTCAAGCTTAAGAAAAAAGACTTGGAATCGATCCGCGACTATGTCGCGGCGCAGCAAAAGAAATAATAAAACGCGATCTGCGGTGCCTCTTCCGGGAAAAGCCTCTTTTTAAAAGTGACGGGAACTCTCAACCGAGTCAGGGTTTTCCGATCATGTCTTTTACGAACTGATCGAGCAGGGTGTCGAGGTTGATCGGTTTCGTCAGATATTCCGAAGCGCCCAAAGCGATCATCTTTTTGACCGTGTCCGGATCCCTGTGGCCGGTGAGGATCACCACAGGAAGATCGGGGAGCTGCTCGCGGATGAGCCGCAGGGCTTCCGCGCCGTCCATGCCGGGCATGCCGATATCAAGAAGGACCAGAGAAGGAAGGTCTCTTTTGATCATGGCGAGCCCGTCGGGCCCATTCAAGGCATAGGACGCCGAGTATCCCGCGTCAAAAAGGCGTTCCACGACCATTTTGCAGATCTCAAGCTCATCATCAATGATCAGGATCTTTTTAGCCATCAGCAAGCCTCCAGGCTCCGGGACCATTATAGAACAACCCATGGGCCCCGCTCAACCCATACCGTTTTTTAAAGACCGCGCTATCCCTGATTTTTGTATCGCCAACGCAGGGGATGATTGGTAAGATAACCCCCGTTCAAACTCTGGGAGATCGTGATGATCACAAGCTTTTATTATAAAAAAGGCGGGCAGCTTGAAGCGGAGCTGACCCGGGCGCGGATGCTTGCAGCCCTTCAGGAAAAAGGAGGCTTGCTGTGGGTTGATTTCGAGGCCGCCAACGAATTTGAGGAAGACTCCCTGGTCGAGATCTTCAATTTTCATCCGCTGGCGGTGGAGGACTGCATCACCGACCACTCGCAGCCGAAACTCGATGATTACGAAGAGTATCTTTTTCTTGTGGTCCATGCCGTGACGATGGTTGAAAAGGCCAAGCATCGGGAGCTTGCCACGATCGAGCTGAATATTTTTATTGGAGAGAACTACATCGTTACTTTCCACAAAGAGCCCCTTCCCGGCGTGAGGCAGGTGAGGGATGCGGTTCTCAAAAAAGCCCAGACCTTGATGGGAACAACCTCGGACCTCTTGGCTCATTCGATCCTGGACCATCTTGTGGACGGCTATCTTCCCGTGCTTCATGATTACGACGAGAAGATCGACGCGCTTGAAAAGCATATGTTCGAGAACGGATCCAAGAATTATTTGCACACGCTTCTTCAGATCAAACAGGACATCCTTACGCTTCGCCGGGTTATCGCCCCCCAGCGCGACACGCTTTATTCCCTGACCCGCAATCCGACCCGCTTCATCAAAAGCAAAAACCTCATGTATTTTCGCGATGTCTACGACCATCTTTTCAGGATTCACAGCGTGGCGGAAAGCTATCAGGACAACCTGAACAGCATCCTTCAGGTGTATTTTTCCTACACCTCCACCAAGCTGAACGAGATCATTAAACGGCTTACCGTGCTCGCAACGATCACGATGCCGCCGGTCATTGTGGCAAGTATTTACGGCATGAATTTCCGCCATATGCCGGAACTTGACTGGGCTTTCGGCTACTGGTTCGCCCTCGGGCTTTGTTTTTTTTCCTCTCTGGGGATGCTTGTTTGGATGAAGTTCAAGAAGTGGATCTAACGATCCAGACCGTTGGTAGAAGCGAACGATGAAAACCCTCTACGGTTCAACTCGCGAAGAAATAGAAGCGCTTGTCGCTTCGATCAACCTTCCCAAATACCGCGCCGCCCAGATCCTTGATTGGGTCTATCAAAAAAATGTTCTCGCCTGGGAGGAAATGCGAAATATCCCTCAGGAGGCTCGCGAAAAACTTGCTCAAGCGATCTCTCTTGCCGCGCTTGATACCGCAGAAGAAAAAAAAGCCACCGCGGGCAGTTCCGTGAAGTTTCTGTTCAAGACAAGGGACGGGCATTTTCTGGAAAGCGTGCTTATCTCTCAAAAAGAAGAGACCGAGGATCCGGGAGGCCGGCAAACCGTCTGTGTTTCGACGCAGTTGGGCTGCAAAGTGCGATGCTCGTTTTGCGCAAGCGGGCAGGGGAAGTTCCTTCGCAATCTCACCGCCGGAGAGATCGTAGAGCAAGTGGCAAGGATCGCCCGCATGACAGGCAAAAAGATCACCAATGTGGTTTTTATGGGCATGGGCGAACCTCTCGATAATTTTGAGGAGACTCTCAAGGCGGTTCACATTCTGATCGAGCCCTGGGGATTTGCTTTTGGCGCGCGAAGGGTCACCGTTTCAACCTCCGGCATTATTCCGAAGATCCTGGAATTCGTTAAAGCCGTGGATGGCCGCGTCCGGCTTTCCGTCTCGCTTCATTCAAGCATCGATGAAGTGAGGAGCTCTCTTGTCCCGATCAACCGCCGATACCCGCTCAAGGAACTTGTGAGCGCGCTCCGGAAGATCAACCAGGGCCTGAAAAGGGACATCACTTTCGAATACACGCTGATCGCCGGCGTGAACGATTCCGAAGAAGAGGCGGAAGGAGTGGCTATCCTCGCGAAGCCGCTTCGCGCCAAGATCAATATTATTCCCTATAACCCGATCGCCGAATTTCCCCATCAAACGCCCACTCCCGAGGCAACGGAAAGGTTCTGTGCCCATCTCGAAAAACGCGGTCTTCATGTGACGCTCCGCAAAACGGCCGGCGGCGATATCGATGCGGCCTGCGGCCAGCTCCGGCTCGATCGCCTCCGCCGAACAGAGTAGTTGTTTAACCGAGAGCAGGATACGAGCCCGGTTTTCCCCGGTATTCCCAAAGCCCGCTTAGCTCGGGCCTCGCGTTATAAGCTTGTTCCAGCCGTTTTGAAAAAAAGCCGTCCGTCATTCCGTCCAACAGCGTTGTAAGCTCGTCCACGCGAAGAAGACTCTCGAGATGTTCTTGCTCCGAGGGCGCGGGCGTGAACAAGAGGCCTATCTGCAGGCGCCGCCGCTCATAGTAAATACGCGTCGCTTCGGACAAAAGATCATTTCGAAGCTCCACCATCAGTTTTTCCCGCGAGTCGATCGAGGTTTGGTCCGAGCTGTAGAGCATGTCTCCAAGCTCCCAGCGGAGGTCTGTGTCGAAGGTTTTATTCACATCCTCGGGGCCTGTGATGAATTTTCCGCTATAGGAGCTAATCGAGGAGTTCCGGTACATGGTTTTCCCCATAGAAAGCGAAGGAAGGAACGATGCGACGCGGGACAAGGCCTGCCAGCGCTTGATTTTTCCGTTCGCCACATCCGCGTATCGGATGACTCTTTTGTGGACCTCCCGGGCTGTGGGTTCCATCGAAAGAAGTTCCTTGAAAAGAGAGAGCGTTTCTTTCGCCGGCTGGTAGATCGCAAGACCAGGCCCCGCTTCGGGAGAAAGGGGTGTGAGCGGGTACTGCACAAAACCCTCCTCGGTGATCGCGAGCAGCTTTTCCTCGTTCAGGACAGCGAGGCCCTCCGCTCCATCCCGGGCCAGACCTTCGAAAAGTTCCGTCCAGCTCTGTGAACGGGGGTCATACTCGTAAATGCCGCGGGGCGTTGCCGCATAAAGACGGTTTTCTTTAGACGAATAAGCGAGCCGGGAGACGGAAGCGCTTTGCAGGCCGCTTCGAGAAAGAGGTTCCCAGCGGTAACCATGGTCCAAGCTTTGGAAAACCCCGTCCTGGGTCGCCAAAAAAAGTTTGGCAGAGTTGTCTTGCGTGGAGAGAAGGTCATGGATCTTCGAAAGATAGACAGAGCCGGCCTTGTCCGGATCGACCTCCTCAACATCTGAAAGATCTTTTTCGGTTGCCGGAAGCGCGAAAACCTCCCTTCCGGCGCTTTCGGCGGAAGAAACATAGAGTTTGTTTTCCGTCGCAAAGAGGAGCCGTTCTTTATCAAAAAGAACGAGAGGCACCGGATCTGAGTCGCGGAAAAGAGGAGAAGGGGACCAGGTTTTTCCTCCGTCTCCCGTTTCCCAAAGACCCCGCTCCGTCCCGACCCACCAACGGTCAGGGTCGTCAGGGTGGATCGCTAAAGAGAGGGGAACCCGGTTCGAATTCTGATAGACCTCTTGCCAGGAACGGTTCTTGAGCTCCCCCAGAAAAACCTTGTCGCTTGAGAGAGCGAAAATAAAATCCGGAAGAGAAGAGAAAGAAAAAAGGCGCTTGAAAGGAGTGTTCGCGCCCGCTTGCGACCAAAGCATTTGCCAGGCATTCTCCCGGCCTTTTTCAAAAATGGAATGCTCGGACGCGAGCAGGAACTTTTCCGGATCGAGCGGATGGATCGCGAGGCAGGTGAGCGCCCCTCCCGAGAGAGAGGGTTGGATCGGCTTTTGCCATTCCGCCGCCGCTGAATCCGGAAACAGGAAGGCATAAAAAGCAAATAATGCGCCAAACACGACAACGAACCCCAAATTATTCTTCTTCATTGTAACCCTCCTTGATATGCATATTTATCATATAATATATTCATAATATTTAAACAAGTCAACCTCCTTTTGCTTTTTTTATAAGAAATCGAAGAAACGACCTTTTAATAAAGGCTTATTGGCCGGATAAGGGCTTTTAAAAAGCGTGCGGTTGGCTCTTTAAGCCTTTGGGAATCAATGTTTTTCAATAGAAAAGGGGCGCTATGGAGGTTCAGATTGTATGAGGCAGGCTTTTTTGATATAGTCCCAATACTTTTTGTGGTATGGGAAGACCTCAGGACTGCTTCGAAAAAAGGAAAGGCGCCGGGAACTATGGGTTTTAAATGCGGGATCGTCGGTCTCCCCAATGTCGGTAAATCAACGATCTTCAACGCGATCGCCAAGGCCCACGCCGCGGCATCGAATTATCCCTTTTGCACCATTGAGCCCAATGTGGGCATGGTTCCCGTGCCCGATCTCCGGCTTTGGGAGCTCAGCAAGCTTTATAACCCCAAGAAGACCACCCCCACCACCGTCGAATTCTATGATATCGCCGGACTTGTGGCCGGGGCGTCCAAAGGGGAAGGTCTCGGAAATCAATTTCTCGGGCACATCAAAGAAGTCGAGGCGATCCTGCATGTAGTCCGTTGTTTCGAGGATCCGAACATCGTTCATGTTTCCGGCTCGATCGACCCGGCGCGCGATATTGATGTGATCGATACGGAGCTTTGTCTCAAGGATCTCGATACCATCAATGCCCGATACAACAAAACCGAAAAGCTTGCGAAGGCCGGAGATAAAGAATCCAAAGAACGGATGCCGGCCTATGAGAAAGTAAAAAAAGCGCTCGAAGACGGCAACCCTCTTCGCAATGCCGGGCTGACCGAAGAAGAAAAAGCCCTTGTGAAAGATATGGCGTTCCTTACTCTCAAGACCGTGCTTTACTGCGCCAATGTCGCGGAAAAAGATCTTCCCGGAGGAGGCCCTTTCGTGGATCTTCTGCGAGAGCGCGCCGCCAAAGAGGGAGCCGAAGTGGTCGTCATCTCGGGCAAAGTCGAGTCCGAGCTGATCGATCTTTCCGAAGACGATCAAAAAGTTTTTCTCAAAGACCTGGGCCTGGACGAGCCGGGGCTCAACTCTTTAATCCGCACAGGATATAAAGCGCTGCAACTGATCACTTATTTTACAGCCGGCGAAAAAGAGGTTCGTGCCTGGACCGTCCGGAAGGGTTCCAAGGCGCCACAGGCTGCAGGCGTGATCCACTCCGATTTCGAGCGCGGCTTTATTCGCGCCGAAGTCATGCGCTATGAAGATCTCCTCCAATACGGTTCCCAACCTGCCGTGAAAGAAAAAGGCCTGCTTCGCGTTGAAGGCAAGGAATACGAGACCCAGGATGGCGATGTCATGCTTTTCCG
>CAZGCC010000091.1:0-401 GCA_964524195.1 uncultured bacterium
ATGCTTTCTTTCTTCCGGGTTTTCTCTTTCTTCCTCCAAATCCGAAGGCCGGTCGTTCCCGGTGCCGGGGAATTTCGAGGAGGTTTGGGATGCCACGCTTGCGGCCCTCGAAGCCGAGAAGATCCCTCTTGCCAAGACCGACAAAGCCAATGGCTACATCCAGTCCGCGACTTTTCCTTTGTATAAAAAAGAATATAAAGAATGGGCCAAAGCCCCGAGCTTGTCCTCGAGCGGATTCTGCGCGCTCGAGATCGGCATCGTGGAAAAAGATCCGGCTATGACGGTCGTGGGGATCCGGGCGTACTTCAAACGCAAAACGGGTCTTTCCTCCAAAGGGTTCCGGAAGAAGGACGGGTCGCGCGGGAGATTCGAAGGCCTTCTGGGCAAGAATATCCACGAAC
>CAZGCC010000091.1:411-1350 GCA_964524195.1 uncultured bacterium
CTTAACAGCGTGATCCTGGGATGCGATCTTCACTATGATGACAAGACCGCGCGCTATTTCATCGCCGGAGCCGATCCGTCAACGCTTGCTTATGAACAGGGGCTTCGCAATGGGGATGTGCTCCTGAAGATCGCCGGAGAAGAGGTGACCCCCGGAAATCTTTTCGGATTTTTTCTGAATATCCCGGGCGAATCTCTCAGAAAATTCACCCTTCTTCGCAAGGATGGAGAAATGGAACTACCGGTCAGGGTTTTTTTTCTGAACCCTGACGCGCCGCTTTTGGGGTTCCGTGTGGAACGGGATCCCAAAACCCTGAAATTTTTTATTACGGCCGTTCGCGCGGGCTCTCCGGCGGAGAGGGAGGGATTTTTGCCCGGGGATATCCTGCTCAAACAGAACAGCATCCTGCTTGGCGGCTGGGAGAATTATTACCGCGTGATCCTGGCTCAAAAGGCCGGAGAACCCCAGGTCTTCCAGATCGAAAGAGGCGGCAAAGTCCTTGAAAAGAAGATAACGCCCATGGGAGAGCCAACCCCCGCATGAAGAACCGTTATCTTGCCTTGTTTTATTCTCTCGTGCCGGGTCTCGGGCAGCTTTACCTTGGAGAGCGCGCCAAAGGATGGACGCTTTTATGCATGACCCTGGGGGTGGGGGTGAGCCTGATGATCAGTCACACGAAGCTCGCCTGGCTTTTAATGGGGGGGATCTATCTTTTTCTCGTGATCCCCGCCGCAACAGATGCTTTTCAGACCGCTTCCGGGAAACCGCGGAATTTTTCGGGAGATTCTGTTCCCTATGTGATCCTGATGCTTCTCATGATCGGTCCTTTCGCGATCCCTCTTTTGTGGCGAAGCCCTAAATTCTCAATGCCAGCAAAGGTCCTTTGTATTGCCGCCGTTATTTTTTTCGCTATTCTCGCGATCGTGATCCTGAATCTGA
>CAZGCC010000091.1:1374-4814 GCA_964524195.1 uncultured bacterium
GTTGTTCTTCGGCTAGCAGCTCATTTCTGAACTGGAAATTCTTATGCATCCTGCGAAAATGCAGGTAGAATGCCGCAGTCAAACAGGAGGAGTTATGAGAAAAATAAAAAAAATAATCGTTATGGTTCTTGCGGTTTCTTTTCTGGGCGCCCCCGGGGTTTTTGCGGGGGACAATCCCGGCACTAAACTGGGAAGGGGAATTAGCAATATTTTGACCGCGCCCCTGCAGTATGTTATTCAGACCTCCAGACTTAATGAGGACCACGATGCCGTGACAGCGCTTCTCGGGGGACTGGTGAACGGGACCGGGTTTATGCTCTGGAGGATGGGCGTCGGAGTTTATGAGGTCGTGACCTTTCCGGTGCCCGTCCCTTCGAACTATGGCCCGGTTCTGGACCCGGCCACCTCTTTGACGGATCTGAAAAATACTCTCAAGGATGTCAATGAAGAGCAATTTTAGGAGACATTCCATGCGTTCCAGGAAGTCCGTAGCGATTTTTTTCTTATGGCAGGGTCGGGATGTTATGCCCAGGACCCTCAGGCGACGGATCCATCCTCCAATTCCGGTTCTGTCCAGTGGTCCGACGGCTGGTATCAAAATACCGAAGGCTATGCCAAAGCCGTGGAAGAATACCAGCGGACGAATAAACCCATGTTCGTTTATATGAGCGTGACCTGGTGTCCCTATTGCCGCAAATTCGAAAAGGGAGTGCTCTCCTCGCCCAAAGTCCGGGAATTCCTGAAAGACAAGATCAAGGTCACGATCAACCCGGATGCCGGCTCCCGGGAAAGCGCCATTGCCACAAAGTACGGGATCCGGGGTTTTCCGTCCTTGTACCTTCATCCTCCGCAGCCCGGCCGCGCGGTGCAGTTGTATACGGGTGTAGCACCCGAAGATTTCATCGAACAGGTCCAGCAGGCCCTCCGGTAGAAGGTTCCCGTGATCCCGACAGCGCTGACCATCGCCGGTTCCGATCCCTCGGGAGGAGCCGGGATCCAGGCCGACCTCAAGACTTTCCATCAGCATAAGGTCTACGGTATGGCCGTCATCACGCTTCTTACGGCACAGAATACACGCGGCGTCCAGGCCGTCTATCCCATGGACCCCGCGCAAGTGGTTCGCCAGCTCGAAGCCGTCCTCTCCGACATCATGCCCAAGGCTGCCAAGACCGGCGCGCTGGGGAATGAGCGGATTATCCGGGCTGTGGCGCGGTGCGCGAAGCGATGCCGGTTCCCTCTGGTGGTGGATCCGGTCATGGTCAGCAAGCACGGGGTATCGCTTCTCAAAAAAAACGCTGTCCGGACCTTCGTCAAAGAACTTTTGCCGCATGCCGCCTTGGTGACGCCGAATCTTTGCGAGGCGGAAGCCTTAAGCGGGATCAAGGTCCGGGATCTGGAATCGATGGAAAAAGCGGCTCGCATTATTTCCGGCCTGGGGCCCAGGTCAGTGCTTATCAAGGGCGGCCACTTGAAAGGGAAAGCCACCGATCTTTTTTATCAAAATGGGCGCGTTCATCTTTTCACGGCTTCGCGGATCAAAACGCGGCATACCCATGGAACCGGCTGTACTTATTCCGCGGCCATCACAGCCGAGCTTGCAAAAGGGAAAAGCCTTCTTTCTGCAGTTGTGAGCGCCAAAAAGTTCATTACCCAAGCGATTCGCACCAGCCCCGGCCTAGGGCATGGCATGGGTCCCGTGAATCATTTCGCCCCGGCTTCTTGAACAGTTCCGTCCAAAAGATTGTTTTTCAAAGATTTACCGTTCGGCTATAATCCCTCGTCCAGATTAAGAAAAGGAATCATGCCATGATATGCTGCTTAGACCTTGAAGGCGTCTTGATCCCCGAGATATGGATCAATGTCGCGAAGAAGACCGGGATCAAAGCGCTTGAGATCACCACGCGCGATGAGCCGGACTACGACAAGCTTATGCGCTACCGGCTCGCCATCTTGAAACGGGAGGGGATCAAACTTCGCGATATCCAGGCCGTGATCCGGAAGATGAGCCCTTTGCCGGGAGCCCAGGCATTCCTTAAGCGATTGAGAGAAAAATACCAGGTCATTATTCTTTCCGACACCTATTATGAGTTTGCGGGACCGATGATGAAAAAACTGGGAAACCCGACGCTTTTTTGTAATGGACTCTCGGTGGATAAGCGGGGCTTTATCGCGAATTACCATCTGCGGCAGAAAAACGGAAAAAAAGAAGCTGTGAGGGCGCTTAAAAGCCTGGGATTCAGGGTCGTCGCTTCGGGGGATTCGTATAACGATATTTCCATGCTCAAGGCGGCCGATCGCGGGATCCTTTTCCGTCCGCCCGTAAAGATCACCCGCCAATTTCCGCAATTTCCGGTCACCGTGACCTACCCGCAACTCCTCGCCGCATTCCATAAGGGCTGAGACCCCCGTGCTTGCTCCCGCAACCTATGCCGCATTGCGGAACAAGGTTCGGGAGGCTCTGCTCCTCGGCCAGCAAAAGGTCGAAGAGGCCAAAGTGCTTACCTACTGGGAAACAGGCCGGCTTATCGTGGATCATATTCTTGCCCAGAAAGAACGCGCGGATTACGGAGAGAAGGTGATGGAACGCCTTTCAGGCGATCTGGAAATAGATCTCAGCATTCTCAAAAGAGTCAGGAAGTTTTACGACCTTTTCCCGAAAGGTGCCGCGCGGCACCTTTCCTGGGCCCATTACCGCGCGCTGATCACGGTGCCGGATGAAAAAGAACGGCTCCGGCTGGAAGACCGGGCGGCGAAGGGGGAATGGTCTTCGCGCGATCTCGAGATCGAGATCCGGAACCTTCTGTGGGACGAGCGGACCGGAAAAGAGGACGGCAAGGGGCCCTCGCTTCTTGATCTTCCCGCCCTCGGCGCCTTCTGGACATACCAGATCCTTGACCCCGGCACCGCCAGTGGAAAGCTCCTTCTCGACCTCGGCTTCAGCTGTTCGCGCCACCTCGATGCCATCACAAGTAAAACCTTTAAACCCGGCGCCGTCGTGACTTCGAGCAAAACCAGCGACGATACATACATGCTAAAACAATCCCCCTCACCTTCAGCCTCTCCCTCGGGGAGAGGGCAGGGTGAGGGAGCTCAGTCCTCAGCGCTCAGTCCTCAGGACTTGCTCTACACCTACCGCGCCCAGGTCGAAAGAGTCGTCGACGGCGATACCTTGAAGGCCGTGATCGATATCGGCTTCGACACCACGACCCGCCAGACCCTCCGTTTGCGGGGGATCGATTGTCCTGAGATGGACACGGCTGAGGGCAAGGCCGCCAAGAGTTTTGTCGAGCAAGAACTCAAGAATGCGGAGTTCATCACGATCAAATCCATCCAGAGCCGCAAAGAAAAATGGGGCAGGTATCTCGCGGATGTTTTCCTTCCGGCACGAAGCCTCAAAGCTTCGGCTGGAGGCACTCGTCCTGACGGAGGACAAGTGTTAG
>CAZGCC010000091.1:4824-6140 GCA_964524195.1 uncultured bacterium
AAAACCGGAAAACAGGTCTACCTTAATAACCTGTTACTCGAAAAAGGAATGGCCGTCCGCGTACGCTTTTAACATTGAAAAGCGGCGCCTGATTCATCATGGAGCCATGATCGGAAATTAGTGCAGTCCCGGTTAATCTTTGAAATGAATGGGAAAATCAGGGCGCATGGTTTGCAATTAAAAAAAAGCAGGTTTACAATTAGTTTCCAAAGGCAGGAGCCTCCCTTCCGCGCAAAGAAAAACAAAAAGGTGACTGTCACCAGTTCTTTGACGTCTGGTCTGTGGGCCGCTTTTGTAACAGGAGAGAAAATGAGACGAAAAAGCGTTTTCAGATTATTTCCCCTAATGTTTCTGATCCTCGGCATCGGGCTTTTGGCTGTATGCGCGCAAAGCGATGCTCAAGAGAAGGTCGAGACAGTCAAAACCGCGATTTCTGCTGACGGCACAGCGATCCACTATGATGAACAGGAACAAGAAGGGCCGGTGCTCGTATTCGTTCACGGATGGAGTTGTGACGCGAGCTACTGGAGAGAGCAGGTGGAGTATTTTAGGGGCAAGTATCACATGGTTCTGATCGATCTGGCCGGGCATGGGCGTTCCGGGAGTGAGCGCGAGAATTACACCACGGAAGCTTTCGGTCAGGATGTGAAGGCTGTCGTCGAGAGTCTCGGGGCAGAGAAGGTGGTCTTGATCGGCCATTCCATGGGCGCCCTTGTGATCGCAGAGGCGGCCCGGTTGATGCCGGGAAAGGTGATGGGATTGATCGCGGTGGATGATCTTCAGAATGCGGAGTATCCCCTGGGGGAAGAACAGTTCAAAGAAATGACCGCGCCCTTCAAAGAAGATTTCAAGCAGGGTGTCAGAGGTTTTGTTGCGGGGATGTTGCGTTCGGATAACTCGCCGGTCAATGAATGGGTGATCTCTGATATGTCTCTGGCTGATCCCAAGGTCGCGCTCAGCGCAATGAACGGGTCATTGAGCGGTTATCTGACAGGGGATGTGGCCAAGCGGTTTGACGGATTAGATGTTCCGGTCGTGGCTGTGAATTCCGATCTTTGGCCCACAGATGTTGAAGCGAACAGACGACACATAAGGGACTTTGAACTGATCGAGTTGGCAGGACTGGATCATTTTCTGATGCTTAAAGCGCCGGAGCGTTTTAACCCCGCGCTTGAGCAAGCTGTTCATAGGATCCTTAAGAAATAAGCCGGTGCCCTGGTATAAAAACCGGACGGCGTCCGGTTAATGGTTAACTGGCGATTTGTGCATAACCTGAAGGCGCCTGTCCCCAAAAAGGTGACTGTCACCAGTCCTTG
>CAZGCC010000092.1:0-6066 GCA_964524195.1 uncultured bacterium
AAAGAGACCATGAGAATCAGGTCGATGAGCCATTTACCGGAAAAATCCAAAGCCAAACTTTTTTCTCTCGGGTTCATTTCCAGGATCCCTCTTATTTTCGTGCCTACTCTGAAACCTAGCACATACTTATTTAAAATAAAAGGATACTGTTAAAAATAAATAGCAAAATTATATAGCAATTGCTATCAAATATATCAACTTATAGCATTATTACACATAGTTTAGTTCCTATTTCAATAATAAAACCCCCTAGGCTCAAGGAGCAAGTCCTAGGTTCAAGGAGCAAGTGCACCATTTTTGAGGGTAGAAGGGTATGCTTAGAGACTATGAAGAAAAAAATTGAAGCTCATTCCTGCAACGGAGATCTCAGGACTTGAGAATCTTGTTAAAAATCGCCCCCCCCAATGCTTAAATTACAACATCCCCAATCAGGAATCCCTAGATTCGGTGGTGTGAGAGGCTACGCTTTCTCCTGCTTGATAAAGGCGAAAGATTGTAGAAGTCTACGGAGTAGAGGGTCTCTATAGACTCTGAGGTTTGAGGTCGGAGGCGGTGGCGGGGCAGGGGCGATAGGTACACTCAAGAGGTTTATACTCCCGAGCTGAATACGCGACCTTTTCGACGGCGTCGAAATCCCCAGGAATCTCTGCAGGTGTCAAGAGAAGCGAACCCAATTCGAAATCCGCAAAAGGGTCCGAGATCGCGATATAGTTGAAGGTGTAGCGGACATGCGGCGGGATGGGGATCTCGTAGATACGCCATTTCTGGTCGGCGGGCATGTGGATCGGTATTTTTTCTCCCAGCAGCTGATCGGATTCATGTTTCAGTTCGACATAAAAACAGCCGCAGCTTTTTTCCGAGACATTGCGAGCCTTGATGTAGAGATACCGGAATTTTGAAAGATTGGTGTAAGGAATGTACCCGCCCCGCCATCCCAGGCCGTTCGAAAAATGATAGATGCCCCTCTGCCCGTCTTTTTTAAACGGCAAGTCCCCATGGCTCAAACGCCAATAACGGATCAGTTCTAATTCTGTGTCGTCCTGAGGTTGCTTTTCAAGCAAGGTTTCCGGCGTGTCCGGGAAAAGGAACTTTTTGTGCAGGGTGATCTCCCTTAAGATGATCGTTCCATGGCGTCCGCCCCGGGTGAATTCTCCGAGGAGATAGCGCGGGTCATGGATCGCCACGGAAATATAATTGAACGGTTTGTCATCCGATTCCGGGATCGGTGAGATTCTCTCCTCGAGGGTTTTCCACTGGCCGTCCTCGGAGATCCTTCCCGGCTTGGTGGTATTGACGACGACAGTTGCTAATGTGATGTCGTCGCTTTTTATTTCAAGTTCAAACATGCTTGGCGTTCCCACAAGCGGCAGGGTCAGGGAGACAAAATTCATATCCGCGATACGGACGGCTTTATCGATGTAAGTGCCGCGGAAGGCCCACTGATCAAAGTAGGCATAATAGGCTGGAATGTCGAATTCAAATTGGATGGGTTGGCCGGGGAAAATATCCTGTTCCAATGTTTTTTGACCGACGGAGCGGACATTTTTTCCGTGCAAGTGGCCCGGCTGCAGATGGGCGATCACATCAAAAACATTGCCGGCATCGGGAGGTTTTTGAGGATTGACAGAGATCGGATCTTCCGGAGGGGTGGGAAAGGGTTTGGAAGGAAAAAAGATGGGCCGGTTATCCCGCGCGGCGATCATTTGCTTGTATTTTGAATGAAGCAGTTCGATGAGTTTTACATTCATCGGGATACTGGTCCTAGGAACGGTGCGTTCATTAAGATATTTGTTGATCTCGTCCACCACGCCTCCGCTTGCGGCCAGCAGCGTCATGCCTTTCGCGTCGGCGGTGAAGATATCCGCGTAGCCGTCCCGGCCCACAGATTCATAGCCGCCGTAGGGAGTGACGAAATTTTTGAAGGAATAGAGTTTGAGAAGCCAGGCAGTGCCGACACTTGGCGAGATCAGCATCGCCATGGCGGTCGCGTAAAGCACGGCCACATCGCTTCGATCGACCGGACTATAGGCGATCGAGGCAATTCCCATTTGGCGGTAGATCCCTTTGGGGTCATAAGCGGTGCTGAGGAATCCCGGCAAATGATTTTTTCGGGCATGATCGGCTTGGGCATAAAGAAAGTTTTGATAGAGCGGTGCCAGGGCGGAGCTCATGATCGGGAGATAGGCCAACGCCCAGTGCTCGTGGAACGAAGCCCGGAATCCGGCCAGAGTGGTGATCTTTTCGTCATGCTCCGTGATGTATTCCATGGTGGGGATGGCAAGGTTGTCCCAGGCTTCTTCGGGGATCTGGCCGTTCAAGACTCCCCAGAGCACCGCGAGCGTTCCTTCGAACATGTCATTTAAATAATAAGTCTTGTCCCCGCTCCATGTGCGCGTTTCCGTGTCATATTGGATCGTGCCGTGGAGGAGCTTCAGCTTTTCATCGTAGAATTTTCTGTAGTTTTGGTTGTGGAGAAGGGTTTGCGCCATGGTGGAGATCTTGCGGAGTTCCGGATCTGAAGAATCTTCGAGTGCGGCAACGACCGCGGCCAGGGCCCAGGTCATTTGACCGTTGTCCAGCGACGGCACCTTCGTGGAGGCGGGGGCGATCGTCCCATTCGGGCGGATATCGACCCAGGGGAGGAACCCTCCATAATCCGGATATTTTTGGGTGTAGGTCAATATTGTTCTTAAAGTTTGTTTCAGTTTTTCCGCGGCTTCTCCGGGCGTGAGTTTGACCTGCCGGTAATAGGGATTTTTTTGTATGATTTTTAAAAGGAACGGGATCATCAATGACAGCTTGGACGCGGCGGTATAATTTCCAACCTCGCTCAAAAGATTCTCCTTCACACGGATGCGGATGTGGTCATAGGGCATTCCGGTCTTGGGGTCCATTCCGGTTCCCGGTAGAAAATAAACCGATTCGTTGGGGATGAGTGTTTCTTCCAAAAAAAGCCGCGCGGCGTCCGAGAGCGGCAACATTTGACTAAGAGCGTAGAAATCCGGTTCGGAAACAATATAGAGGGGCTCTTTTACAGATATTTCACGGGGGGCCCGGATCATGCTGGGGGGCAAAGGTTCTCTTGCGAAAATGGCCCCTGGTTTGTAGTAGACAGGTTCCGGCTTGTTTTCCGGGAGCGCGCTCGGGGGGCTTGGTTTTTGAGGCTCGGGAAGAGGGATCTCTTGCGGGACAGGCGTTGTTGCGTCATCAGCCGTGACAGCTATGCCGGGAGGCGGGCAAAGCAACAAGGTAGCGGCGAGGCAGGCGCAGATCGTTTTTTTTAGATGCTTTAAGTCCATAGAGATTCGTTTCGTTTCAAAAAGACTGTAAAGTTTAACATGTGAAAAAAAGTGAGGGGGAAAATAATTTGGCTTAGACTGGGCCGGCAAGCCCCCCTCTCGAGGGGACAAAATCAGCTGGACTGTTGTTTAAATCAGGCAATATAAATAGAGTCCATTTTACCACCAATTGGAGCATACGGTCTCTGAGCAGGTCATGTTACAATGCAATTCCATTGGGGGAGATAGTTGCGTTAGCCCGACCATGGCTGTAAACGGATCCGTTTAGGGGGAGGATACTGAGATGAAAAAATTCTGTTTGTTCTTTTTAATGGGCGTATGGATCTTCCCTTGGGCGGGATACTCAGAAAGCGATGCCGGACAGCAAGCCCAACTCGAAGGATATCCGATCGCTTCCGATGTTGTTACGACCCTCCAGAAGACAGTCGTGCCCGGCCCCAAACCTTCGGTGATGATCCAGCTTGATGAGATTTCGAAATATACGGAATACGGTTATGGTCAATGGACGACGGGCGGGCCACTCCTTTCCGAAAAGAGGATCGACCTTATGGGGAGCGCTTATGACGGCGCCGCGGTCACTTCAAAAACAAAACTTTTGAATTTCTTTACTATATCCGATATCCATATTACCGATAAAGAATCTCCGAATCAGCTGATCTATCTGCAACGCCTGCACGAAACATTACCCGTTGGGGCTTCGCTCTATTCGGGGGTCATGCTGTATACAACTCATGTTCTCGACGCGGCCATCCAGACGATCAACGCCCTCCACAAACAAAAGCCGTTTGATTTCGGCATTTCTCTGGGGGATACCTGTAACAACACTCAGAAGAACGAAACCCGGTGGTATATCGATGTCCTTGACGGCAAGGTCATCACCCCCAGCTCCGGCGCGCATCTCGGAGCCGATACGATCGATTATCAGAAACCCTACAAGGCGGCAGGCCTTGATAAGACGATCCCTTGGTATCAGGTTCTTGGCAACCACGATCATTTCTGGATCGGTTCGATCCCGGTGGACGGGGGCCTCCGGAAGGACCTCCGCCAATCGTTTATCAGCGATGAAGTTTTTTCTACGGGAGATATTCTCAAGAATCCAACTCTGATCAACGACCGTGATTACTACATGGGCGTACTTGACGGCTCGACCCCTTATGGGAACATTATCAATGCGGGACCTGTCCCGGATTTCAAGAGCCCTCCGAAGGTGGCTGCCGATCCTGACCGTCGTTCACTGTTGAGAACCGAGTGGATGAAAGAATTTTTCACGACCTCTTCGATCCCGTCCGGCCACGGTTTTAATTTGGCTGATGCCGATAAAGGCTTTGCCTGTTATAGCTTCGTGCCGAAGGCGACTTTGCCGCTTAAGGTGATCGTTCTCGATGATACCCAAAGGGAAGACGACGGCTCTCCGGATATCCATGGGCACGGCTTTCTTGACCAGGCGCGTTGGGACTGGCTCAGAAAAGAGCTCGCGGCGGGGTCCGCTGCCGGTCAACTCATGGTCATTGCCGCGCATGTACCGATCGGCGTCGAAGTGACGGCCCCCCATTCCGAAATGGGCTGGTGGACCGATCCTCAAAATGCGGTCAGTCTGCCAGAGCTTCTCGCGGAGCTTCACAATCATCCGAATTTCATCCTTTGGATCTCGGGGCATCGTCATTTAAATACTGTCAAAGCTTTTCAGTCCCCGGATCCGGCCAATGCTCCCGAAAAAGGTTTCTGGCAAGTGGAGACCTCTTCGCTCAGGGATTTTCCTCAGCAATTCCGCACCTTTGAGCTCTATCTCAACAGCGACAAGACTCTTTCGATCGTTACGACCAATGTGGACCCGGCTGTCGAGGAAGGGACGCCTGCCGCGAAGTCGCGTTCCTACGCGATCGCGACAGCACAGATCGTCGGGACCTGGGATACGCTTACCAAGTTTAATCCCACTCAGGATCCCAGTATCAGACCCATGCCGACGGGTTCGTACAATGCGGAGCTTGTCACACCGTTGAGCCCTGAAATGCAGGCGAAGTTACGAGACTACGGATTTTTTGAGTAGGCGGCGGAGAATTCTCCCGTTTTCCGGGATGGCGCTCGTGGGGTATAATTCCCTATAGATATGAAAAATCAAATCGTCTTTGCCGTCATTGTTTTTTTTCTTTTGGCAACCCCTTGCCATGCCGTGGAATCTTCCGGCGTCAGTCTCTGTATTGACGGTGAAACTCTCCAGCTGTCGAATGGCGAGAAAATCCGTTTGATCGGGATCGATGTCCCCGCATCTTCTAAAAACAGCAAACTCCGCGATGATATAAAAAATACGGGAAAGGATGGTTCGGCGCTTATAACGGCCGGAAAGGAGGCGTCGAAATTCCTTCGTAAGATGACCAAGAATAAAACGGTTCTGCTGGAGTCTGATATCGAGGAGAAAGAAAGATCCGGAAGGCGATGGGCGTATGTTTATTTGCCTCTGGATCCCGGTCTCAATATGGAAATACCCGAAACATGGTACGCGGAGCTTGACCCCACAAGCGAGGAAAGACGGCTCCGGGTCTTTTTGAACGCCACGATGATCAAGGCGGGCTATGCCCGGGCTATGGCCGTTCCCCCGAATACCAAGCATCAGGAACTGTTCGCGCAGTTGGAAAAAGAAGCTCAGGACGAGAAGCGGGGGCTGTGGCATGAATAAAGCGAACCCGCGGCCGGAGATCCTGAATATCGAGCAGAACAGATCCCTCAAAGCGCTTAATACCTTCGGTATTGATGCTAGCGCGGAATATTT
>CAZGCC010000093.1:0-376 GCA_964524195.1 uncultured bacterium
GGCTCCTTCTGCCTGTATGTTTCGGCCTTCCCCGCCCTCGACTTTAAGAAAAGAGCTCTTCCCTCGAACAAAAAAGGAAGGAATTCATGGCTCCTTTTTCCCTTCTAAACGAAAAAGGTCTTCCGCAAAGGAACTGTTACTGTCCAGCTCCCCCAAAAGAGACGACAGGCTACAATCGTTGCCGTGCATGAGAAATAACTTCACCTGAACGGGACCTCAAAAAAATTCGAATCCAGAGGTTGTCTTCTTGGTCTCCATCGCTCAACAGTAAAGCTAGAATTTGAATGCCGTCAAAATAGAGATTGTCAGAGCAAAGCCAACGCCGAATAAAAAATGCCCCGAGGGGAGAAAATCCCGCCTTACTTGAACGGATCCG
>CAZGCC010000093.1:386-6040 GCA_964524195.1 uncultured bacterium
TGACCTCCCCGAGCTCCTCTTGAGCTTGCTGTCTAAAAGAAATGTCCATCCAAGCTGCTTTTTGTTTCTAGAAAATCTCAACCCTGGCGCGTGATAAAAAGGCTGCGGCAAAGTTACTCCACGCGCACCCTCTTTGCAGAGAGCCATGCTCTCGGGTCGTTTTCTTGCTTTGTTTTTGAAATGGCTGCCACGACGATCTGGTAATCCTTGTTTGAAAAAAGGGTGTCCGTTTGAAGAAGGGTTCCTTCATCGTCGTAGACCCTGATAGAGACAGGATACCCATCAGGATTTGTTTGATACAGATGCGCCTTAATTGTCGCGAAAACATTTCGCCCGCCAACAACCTCCTCGCTCTGCGTGGTGGTCCCGGGCGTTAAGTCATATTGTGTGTCAATCTCGGGTTTTTGTTGGTCCAGCATCGCATTCAGTTGGGCGTCATAGGCCGCGGGATCCTGCTCTTTAAGCTTTTCCAGACCAACGAGTTTTTGTTTGGTGGCTGCGTCCCGGAATTCCAAATTAAAAGACTGGAAGAACAAAACGCTTGGCGGCGCCTCGCTTTTCAGCAAGCTTTCCACCGGTTGGGATTGTTCTCCCAAAGCGTCATAGGCGCTTGTTCCAAGAAAGAGAGCGCAGATCGCCACCCATATGCATTTTTTAAACACGGACCGCCTCCTTTTGTCATTTTTTTTCACAGGCAAAACAGATAGTCTTTAACGGCTGGCGAACCTCTCGATACTTCTATACCCTACAACAAAATCTTTTTATCAAAACTACAAAAAACGCCACTCAAATGATCGCCGAACAAACCCTTCGGGTCTTTTTGTTTTCATGTCCGCTATGGACCGTATTTTAATATGCCTTCGAACCTTTCCGGAACCTTCCAATAAACCTGTGGGAGCTTTCAAATCAGTCCCGCGATCAAACTCAACAGCGATATGCTCTTTTCGCACAAAAACGCCGCAAAATAAGCGCTTAGAGATACTGTTTGCGAGCTCGAAAACGCCCCCCATGCTTCTCTTTTCTCTCTGCCTCTGGCGCAATGCTTGCGACAACTTCTCCCATATAATCCATGCTGTGCCACGCCCCACCTGTTTCCATATTCCTCAAGGCCGCTTCGTTTGTTCGGCAAAACCGAGGATATAGCCATTGCAATCCTTGACATAAAACTCCTTCATCCCATACCAAGTCGTCGAAATGTCTTTAATAACCTCAACTCCGTTTTTTCGTAACGAGCTGCAAAGCTCGCTGACATTGTCTACATCGCAATAGAAAGTAGCGGATGCGCCCATCGCCGCATCTTTAAGCTCCGGAACGTCTTCCGCATACGCATCCCTTTGCATAAACATCACAAAGACTTCATCCCGGCTGACCATCGCATACACATACTCCTTGCCCGCTACAAGATTAGCTTCTATTGTTTTTTCGTTAGCCGGGACAAGCATGTCCAATTTAAAACCAAGTTTTGAAGTATAAAACTTTACGGTTTTCGCCACATCGGAAACCATTAGGTCGGGAGTGAGCTTCTTAAACTTTATTGGCATATTGAGCTCCTCACATTAAAACTAGTTCGAATCCCTCTTCTGCCCAAGACTGAAATTGCGTCGACTCTCATCGGACGGTTCTCTTCGAAACAAAAAGGAGAGGGAGGCCAAAACCATTTTTTGGCATTTCGCTCGTTCTCGAAGAGCTTCGCTTCAGGATTCTTCTCATCCCTCGAAGCCTGCGGCCTTATCGTCCATGATTTCCTTAGATCTTGACGACAAGGTCGTTTTACACAGGAAAAACGGCGGTTGTCGTAGATGGCATTCCATGGACCGCCACGATACCGTCGTTGTTTATTGGAAACAACGGAGAGGGAGGGATTCGAACCCCCGAAGCCCTTGCGGACTTAGCAGTTTTCAAGACTGCCGCATTCAACCGCTCTGCCACCTCTCCACAACTCTCCGAGATCTATCTCTTTTCTTTCCTCAGGTTCTTAAAAAATTCTGACAGCAGAAACTTTGCGTCGTCAGCCATCACGCCGCCGGTGACTTTCACGCGGTGATTCAGCCGGTCATCCTCGGTAATATGATAAAGACTGTGGCAAGCGCCGGCCTTCGCGTCCCGCGCGCCATAAACCAGATTCGTACATTTGGTCATCACAAGCGCTCCGGCGCACATCGGGCACGGCTCCAGCGTCACATAAAGCGTCGCGCCTTCTAGCGACCCTCGATGTTCCTTGCCTCCGGCGGGTTTTGCTTCCGGCATCTGGCGTAAGGTCTCAGAGGCTTGCGTCAGCGCGATCATCTCCGCGTGCGCTGTCGGGTCATGAAGCATCTCCATCTGGTTGTAGGCGCGCGCGATGATCTTCTGCTTCCACACCACCACCGCTCCTACCGGCACCTCGCCCTTTTCAAGCGCGATCACCGCCTGCTTGATCGCTTCCTTCATGAAGTGTTCTTGATGAGGTTTTTCCACAACTCCTATCTCTTGCCGTATTTTAACTATAAGAAGATCAGGGCAGCCGCGCTCCCCTGATCTTCTCTTAAATAACGCTCATGGATGAACGGGGTTTATTGTAGAGATTTTAACAAGGATTGCAAAAACATCTTTTCCTTCTGGATGAACGAAATCCGGCGTCATAACAACCCCGGCTTGCGGCGCGCTTTTCTATTTCCCAAACAACACGGATTGCCCGGTAAAAAAAGTCCCGGCAATACATGCGGTCATCATACACGCGAGCGTTGCCGCAACGAGCGCCTTAAAAGCAACTTTGGCAATGTCCCGAGTCCGTTCCGGCGCCAGGGCGGTAAGACCTCCAACAAAGATCGCCATGGACGCCAAATGAGCAAACCCGCATAAAGCATAAGTCGCGATCACCGCAGAGCGCGGGTCGTGAAGCTCCCCTTTAGCAAGCGCGGCCGCAAGGTCCTGATAGGACACGACCTCTGTCGCGATCAACCGTTCTCCCACGATCCGAGCCACGGCCCAGGCATCCTGCGGAGGCACCCCCATGATCAGCGAAAAGGGATAAAATGCGTAACCGCAAAGATTTTTGAGCGACAAGTTCATGGAAAATCCTGCCGCGGCCTGGATCTTGCTCCCAAGAAAGACCAGGCCCGCGTCACACAGCGCGAGAAGCCCAAGGATCGCGATCAAAAGAGCTGAGATCCCGACGATCATCCGGAGCCCCGCGTTAGCGCCATTAATGATCGCTTCAAAAAGAGTTCTGTCTTCCGTGGCCTGCAGCTTGACATGGAGGCCTAGCGTTTCGGGAACCGCGCCTTCCGGCACCAGAACTTTCGCCATGATCAAAGCCGCGGGAGCTGAAAGAAGCGACGCCGAGATCAAATGTCCGGCGATGGCCGGAAAACAATCTTTCAGGCTATAGATATAAAGCGCCAGAATATTGGAGGACACAGTGGCCATCCCCGCGGTCAAGACAACGCAAAGTTCGGATCGTGTCATGGCGGCCAGGTAAGGTTTGACCGTAAGCGCGGATTCTACGCCGGCAAAAACGCTGGACGCCGTTACAAGCGATTCCGCGCCCGAGACTTTCATGAGTTTGGTAAAAACATACGCGAAAGCTCTTACGACCAGAGGAAGTATCTTGAAGAAATAGAGAACGGCCATCAAGCTCGAAAAAAAGATAATGGTGGGAAAAGCCTGAAACGCGAGGATAAACCCGAGCGACGCCTCGCCCGATTCCGAGATCTGCCCCGGGGAGATCGCGAGCCTCCCGAACATGAACCGCGCTCCCGCAGAGGCTGAATCCATAATGCGGATCACCATATCATTGATCGTCAAAAAAACCTTGTCCCCGGCCGGGACTCTGAAAATAAAAAGAGCCACGAGGACTTGGATGCAAATTCCCCAACCCACCACGCGCCAGTTAAAATTTTTCCGGTTCTCGGAAAAAATCCAGGCTATACCGACCAACACGAATAAACCCAGACAACTGACCCCGTTATAAAAACTCATGCCTCACACATCCTCTCCGAAAACGCCACAAAAAGAAAGGCCCCTCTTTTAAAGAGGTGCCTTTAAAAATCGCATTGTCGTACAGGGCATTACCGCAAGCGCTGACAGCAAGATTTTTGCTGGAAACAAGCGCACCCGGCAGTCCCAACTTCAGCAATCGACGCGCAGAGGAGATTACGGCAGTCCTGACTACCCCTTATTTTTAATAAAGTCAGGGTAGGAGTTGGCGCCCTTCGGGTCGGCCACCCGTCGCTTCAACATGACATTCTGTCATGTTTAAAAGCGCTCCTCCCTTCAGCTCCTGGCTCTCAGTGCAAGTACAAAAAAGCACCAACCGTTGAAAGGCTAGTGCTTTTTTATAATCGCGCCCGGCAGGAGTTGAACCTGCAACCCCCACATCCGTAGTGTGGTGCTCTATCCAATTGAGCTACGGGCGCAAACCACATTAATTCTTTTTTCTATAAAGCTTGTTTGAGCCCAGTCCTTTAGGACGGGCGCATTGATTCTCAATGAATCAATGCCTCGCCGTTGCGGCTTATGGTGGGCCGTCTACAGCGAGATAAATCTCTCGTTTCTGTCTATAACACTTATTTGCGCTCATCACCGTGGTGAGAGCGCCAACGCCTCTATTTTACAACAAATCAAAACGGAGGGGGGGGGATTTGAACCCCCGGTGGCACTTGCGTGCCACATCGGTTTAGCAAACCGACGCACTAAGCCGGGCTATGCGACCCCTCCTAGAATCAGACCCTAGACTAAAGGGCTCCCTTCGAATCTTTCCCTCGAAGCCTGCGGCCTTGTCGTACAGGATTTTCTTAGATCTTGACGACAAGGTCGTTGTTTATTGGAAACAACGGAGAGGGCGAGAATCAAAGGATCGATTCTCTCCAACTCCTTTAATTATAACATGATGCGTGAATCATTCTCTACGATCAATGGTTTTTCGTTTTCTACTGCTTCGATAGAGTTAGCTGTTTTCGATGGAATTTGAAGTTTTTTGGTCCCTATTTGGTCCCAAGAATTTCATCTCTAAAAAACCTCTTTCCACGTCAAAAAATTCGCTTAAAAATGGGTTGGCTTATCGCCCTCGCCAAACACAACTCCCATAAACCTACCGATGGCACCTTTGCTGACTAATCTAAAATTATCCGTGCGAATAATTACTCCTGTAGCAGTAGCTCGGCATTATCAACCCACATAACGAAATAAGGATACTTTCCGGTCTTTTCCTTTAGGCACAGTAAAAACGGCTGGTCAAAAATAAGCTGCTTCGGTCGTTCCCTTTCCATGGAAACTCCTCTGGACATTTCAATGGCCGCTTCCGATTTCAAAAGAGCGCCCTTCTCATTCAATCTAAAACGTATCGATTGTATAGCTTTGGAGATTACATAATCCGAAAATCCTTTATTTAAGACGCCTTTCCCGATAATTTCCGAATATTTTCGAAGAATATCAAAATCTGCTTTGGGTATTTGTATCGCATCGTTTTCCTTTAGGCTGATCCTTTTGCCTTGTCCGATCCTTTTAAAAACCGAATCGGTTGTTTCCAAAAGCGTTGCACCCGGCTTGACTTTGGCCAGAATTATTTCATCTTGAGGCAAAGAAGATTTAAGGCTTAAAACAAAATCATTGTCATCCAAGTAGTCCAGGATCTCGACCTGCTGGCCAAGCAATCTGTGCGCTTCATCGAAAGA
>CAZGCC010000094.1:0-6029 GCA_964524195.1 uncultured bacterium
CATTCACACCCCTTGTCGTTTTTGTAGTGACTCGTCACACAACCCGAAAGAGCCAGAAGTAATGTCAAAAGAACCACACCCTTCGCTGAAGATTTCATCCGTGACCTCCTCTTGATGATTCCCCGTCTTGAGAACTTATTTACTTACATACCTTCTCGTCGCGGCCGGAATAGATTCTTCGGCGGGTGCGACCGGAGCTGCGGGAGCTGCGGCTTGAACAACGGGTTCAGCAACCACGACCGGACTGTATTCCGCGTTTGCAGTGTTGCAACCTTTTTTACAGGCGCTCGCGCAACCAGAAAGCGTCAAAGCGAAAAGGGACAGGATTAAAAATCCAAAAATTTTCTTCATGTTCAATCTCCTTTTTTAGAGTAAATGGTGCATTTTCTTTTTTTGAAGTTCAATAACGATCTCACGGATGGATTCGGTCTCGCTCAGCGGACAAACGAGCACCGCGTCCCCAGTGTCAACCACCACATGATCTTTAAGACCCACGGTCGCGATCAAACGGTCCGATCCCCGAACGACATTGCCGGAGCTTTTCACCAGGATATTGTCCCCCATGGAAACATTCCTGTTTTTGTCGACCGGCAAAAGATCTTTAAGCACAGCCCAGTTCCCGACATCGCTCCAACCCATAGCGACCGGGATGGTCAGAATACCCCCAGAAAGTTTTTCCATCAAGCCATAATCGATCGAGATGCCGGGGACCTTGGAAAAAAGTTTTTTTACAATCGCCGCGGAGATCCCTCCCCCGGCGATCTTTACAACAGCCCGAAACACCGCGGGCAACTCCCGTCGAGTCGTCTCGAGCAGACAATCCGCACGCCAGATGAAGATCCCGGCATTCCAGAGAAATTTTCCGGAGCGAAAATATTTTTTCGCCGCCGGAAGTTTGGGCTTTTCATGAAACCGCTTCAGAAAAAAAACAGGGGCGCCGCGGACCGCAGTCTTCTTTTGGCCCATCTCGAGGTACCCATAGCCTGTGTGAGGTTGGTCCGGTTTGATCCCAAGCGTCACCGGCATCCCTGTCCGGTCCGCCTGTTCGTAAGCGACCCGCAACACTTTCACGAAGGCAGCTTCGTCCTTGATGAAATGGTCCGCGGGGAAAATGCCCAGAACCGCTGAGGGATCTTTCCGGAGGATCAGGGACGCGGCCCACGCGGCACAGGGCGCGGTGTTGCGCCCGGCCGGCTCCCCGATCACCTGGGATCGCGGAATTCGAAGAAGTTTCGCCGAGGAAGCGGCTTTGTCTTGAGCGGTAAAAACAAGAATACGGGAAGCGGGAACGACTTTTTGGATACGATCAAAGGTTTGTTCAAGAAGGGTATTGGGACCGAAAAGATTCAGATATTGTTTAGCGCGAACCTTTCGGCTTTCCGGCCAGGCATTGGATTTCTTTTTCTGAATGGTTGCTTGGACTGCCCCAATCTCAGCCTTGCTTCGATTGATCGGTATTGGGACTGCCCAAGCATTGGATTTCTTTTTCTGAATGGTTGCTTGGACGGCCCTGCGCATCAGTTCATCCCGCGCATCACGGTTTGGATCTCGTTTTCCACGATCGCCCGGATCTCATCAAGTCTTTCCTGGGTCTGGGCCTCAAAACGCATCACGAGCACGGGTTGGGTATTGGAAGCGCGCACCAGCCCCCAACCGTCCGGGAATTCCACGCGCGCGCCGTCGATATCCACCACCTGATACTTTTTCTTGAGATTCGTCACCACTTGGGCCACCACTTTAAACTTGATCTCTTCGGGAAGATCAAAGCGGATCTCGGGAGTGTTCACAAGTTGCGGAACATCCGCGAGAAGCGACGAGAACGGCGCGTTCGTCTTATCCAGGATCTCAAGAACCCGGCAGGCCGCGTAAACCGCATCATCAAAACCGAGCCAGCGATCCTTGAAGAACATATGCCCGCTCATTTCCCCTGCCATCTCGGCGCCCGTTTCTTTCATCTTGGCCTTGATAAGTGAATGACCGGTCTTCCACATGAGAGGTTTGCCGCCCCGTTTGGCGATATCGTCATAGATCTGCTTGGAGCTTTTTACATCTCCGATGATGATGGCGCCGGGTTTTCGCGTCAGGATCTCACGGGCATAAAGAAGAAGGAGTTTGTCGCCGAAAATGATCTGACCTTTTTCGTCCACCACACCGATGCGGTCCGCATCCCCGTCAAACGCGATCCCGATATCCGCTTTGGCTTCCACGACTTTTGTCTGAAGCGCTTTCAGATTGGCGGGAACCGAAGGATCCGCCTGATGATCCGGCATTTTGGGATCGAGATTCTCATAAAGCACGGTCACATCATGCCCGAAGCGGCGGATGAGCGCGGGCGCGGTCACGGCCGCCATGCCGTGTCCTGTGTCCAGAATGACTTTGAGTTTTTTTGAGAATTTGAAATCACCAAAGATAAAATCCTGATAGGCTTTCACGATAGCGTCATGGTCCGGTCGCTCGACTTTGCCCTTGCCGGTCACAAAATCATTCTTTTCGATCAGCTCGCGAAGCCCCTGGATGTCTTTGCCGTAGAAAGAACGTGCGGAATGATGGAACTTGAATCCGTTCTCATCCGGAGGATTGTGAGAACCGGTCAGGGAGATCCCGGCGTCGAGTTTGTTGTGGGTGACATAAAAATAAACAAGCGGGGTTGTGACAAGACCGATCTCCACCACCGTAAGACCGCAGCTTTGAAGCCCTTGGGAGAGCCCCCGGTAGAGAGATTCCGCGCTCCAGCGATGGTCATGTCCGATCGCGATATTTTTCTTACCTTCGCGGATCAACAGCGTTCCGAAAGACTTTCCGATCGCAAGCGCGACCTCTTCGGTGAGTTCTTTTCCAGCAATGCCACGGATATCGTATTCTCTGAAAATATGGGATGGGATCATGAAAGCGGTCCTTAGTACTTTTGTGGTTAGTTGATAGGGAAAAGTGCGTTTGTCGCAGGCTGTCCACCTTGAACCGCCACGACGACGCAATTGTTCACAAAGAACAATGCGAGCGAGCCCTGATTCTTTTTATTTCTTTCTGAAAGTAATCAGGACGGCTTCGCCGAGGACTTTTTCAAGTCCTTTTGATCAAAGTGCGTTTGTCGCAGGCGGTCCACCTTGAACCGCCCCGACGACGCAATTGTTCACAAAGAACAATGCGAGCGAGAGGACTTGAACCTCCATGCCTTGCGGCGTCACCCCCTCAAGGTGATGCGTCTGCCAATTTCGCCACGCTCGCATGAATTGTAAAATTCTTATAAGGACTTGCCCGTGCGTTTCCTGACCGCTTTCAGCTTCGTTTCCTTGACAGCCTTGACCTTGCGCTCTTTTTCAAGCACGGCCTCGACCTGACCGAGTTCTGTATCAAGCTTCTTGGCTTCCTCGAGGACCTTTTCAACTTCCGGCTCGTTCGCCGAAAGGGTTTCGCCTTGGCGAACCACTTTTTGATAGAACTGGCTTCCCAATTGGGAAAAAGCCTTGGCCAATTGATGCTCCAACGAAGCTTTCTGGACTAAAAGCTTCGTGATATGCGCAGCTTCCCCCGTTTTTTCAGCAACGACCTTGGCGTATTTCTTGACCGTCTCAAAAGTCTCGTTGATGATCTTCTCCGACTTGGCGTAGAACTCTTTTTTATCCATGATCCACCCCATGATTTCCGTTTAAAGGAACGCTTCACAACGGCCTGACGGCGTCGTTCGAGGCGTATGTTTTATCACATTTCTTGAAGATATCAAGCGCGGAATACTCAAATCCGCACAGTTCATTTGCTGATTGGAAAGAACCATAGGAGAACTAACATTGGGCTATGTTCGGTGGACCAAGCGCCGCTTTTCTAATTCTCTCTTCCGGAAGCTTTTTTCAACTCCTCCAAAAAGTCAGGCCTTACATTCCGCCCCAGAGATTCAACCTTATGGACATCCTCCCAGGCCTTGTCATATTCTTTTTTCGAATAATATGACACCGCGCGGTTATTGTAGGCCGCCACAAGCCGGGGTTCCACCGCGATCGCCTTGCTGAAATCCGCGATCGCCCGGTCATAATCGCCTTGGGCATCATAGAGCCATCCCCGGTTGGTATAAGCCAGAACAAATTCGGGATTGGCCTCGATCGCTTTCGTATAATCCGCGATCGCCTGTTCCGCATCCTCGCGGGCGGCATAAGCATTGCCCCGGTTGTAATAGGCCTCGGCATAATCGGGGTTTATTTCGATGGCTTGGGTATAGTCGGCGATCGCTTGGTCCAGTTTCCCCTGCCCTTTATAGATGATGCCGCGGTTGTTATAGGCCGGAGCAAGCTTGGGATCGAGTTCGATCGCTTTCGTGCAATCGGCGATCGCTTGATCCAGATCGCCCTTGGACTTGTGAGCGACCCCGCGATTGTAATAAGCCTCGGCGTTCTTGGGATTAAGTTCGATGAACCGCGTGTAGTCCGAAATAGCCTGATTAAAATTCCCAGAGGCCTTGTAAGCGATGCCCCGGTTGTTATAGGCGGCCGCAAGCTTGGGGTTGAGTTTGACCGCTTGCGTGAAATCGGCGATCGCTTTATCAAATTCGCCTTGAGCGTCATAGAAGATCCCCCGGTGCTGGTGAGCCATGGCATTCTGCGGGTCTAATTGGATGGCCTGAGTGAGATCGGAGATGGCTTGTTTCAGATCGCCTTTGCCGCCATGAGCGGCCGCGCGGCTCGTGTAAGCCGCGACATTATTGGGATTCAATTCTACCGCCAGAGTCAAATCGGAGATCGCCCGGTCAAAATCCCCCTGCGCTTTATAGACATCCCCGCGATCTCGATAGGCCGACCCGTTCTTGGGATCTGATTCAAGGACCTTGGTGAAATCCAAGATCGCCCGGGAAAAGTCTCCCTTGGATTTATAGGCATTCCCCCGGTGCTGGTAGGCGGCAGTGAACCCGGGATTGAGCTTTGTCGCTTGCGTGTAATCATCAATGGCCTGGATGAATTTTCCTTGGGCCCTGTAGGCACTGCCCCGGTTGTAGTAGCCTCCGGCCAGACGAGGATCCAATTCAAGAGCGCGTGTGAGATCATTGATCGCCTGCTCGAAATCGCCCCGGGCTTTATGGACATTCCCCCGGCTGTAATAGGCCGCGATCAGCTCCGGATCCAATTCAAGGGCCCAAGTATAATCCGCGATCGCCCGTTCAGGATCATTTTTGGCGTCATAGGCATTCCCCCGGTTCGCGTAGGCTTCAGCATAACGGGGGTTCAACTGAATGGCTTTGTTGTAATCCGCGATCGCCCGATCCAAATATTTCTTGGCCTCGTAGGCCCATCCTCTGTTGTTGTAGGCCTCCGCGTCTTCGGGGCTGAGTTCCAGGGCTTTAGAAAAATCGGCGATCGCCTGATTATAGCTTCCCTTGGAACCGTAGGAGCTGCCGCGATTGAAATAAGCAAGGGCATCGTGAGGATTCAGCTTGATGGCCTGGGTAAGATCCGCAATGGCTTTATCATGATCGCCCTTGGCTTCGTAAGTGACCCCGCGATAATGGTAAGCTAGCGCGTCGTCGGGGTTGGACTCTATGGCTTGGGTATAGGTCGCGATGGCTTCCTCATAATTCCCCGGGGCGAAGGACGGCGTTTCTTCTTCGCCGAAGTCTCGGGCAAGAGCAACGCCGAACGATAGAAAAAAAATTCCTAAAAATAAAACGATTATCCCGCTTCTTTTCCCCACTTCACCCTCCCGAGGGAACTTATGCCATGGCGAATGGAACTTCGTTCGACGGGGGTATTTTATATCACACAGCCGTTATCGCCAAACAAACTGTCGTTTGGGCCGGGAGAACCAATCCGACCTCCGAGGTCGGATTTTGGTCGGGAGGTTTTGCGAACCAATCCGACCTCGGAGGTCGGATTTTGGTTGGGGGGTTTTGCGACATACGACATGCGACATACCACATACCGCTTTTCGGCTTTATACTTTTTCCTTCACGGTCACTTCGAAGATAGTGCCGCGAACACCGGTCAGGGCGGTAGGCGTTCTCACCTCGAATTTGGAAGCCCCTTGAAGCTTCCCGGCATGGATCATCA
>CAZGCC010000095.1:0-5578 GCA_964524195.1 uncultured bacterium
CGTTCGGGGTTCTGATTTGTTTTGAAGACGTTTTCAGCGATCTTGCCCGGAGCTTGGCGGACGGCGGGGCGAAATTCCTTATCGTGATCACCAATGACGCCTGGTTCGGGAAAACCGGCGCTCCGTTCCAGCATCTTCAGGCCTCGATCTTTCGCGCTGTGGAGAACGGTGTGGCGGTGGTGCGTGCCGCGAACACCGGGGTTTCAGCTTTCATCTCGCATCAGGGCCAGGTGCTCGCGACGGTAAAGAACGCAAGAGGCGATGAGATCTTTATCATGGGACAAAAGACCCTGGATCTTCCCTTGATCGCGGAGCGGACGATTTATCGCAAGGGCGGTTATTTATTCCCTCAAGCTGCTTGGGTCTGCTTTTTGATCTTCAGTATTTTTGTTTTCAGGAGGACAAAGAAAGAATGAAGCTTTTTCTGTGCTTTGCCCTTTTAGCTGTTTTTGCGTGCGGTTGCGTTCGTGTTGCCGGCACAGCAGGCTATTGGAAGACGGAGCCGGACGGGAAAACATCAGTGAGGCAGGCCGGTTTTGACACGAACCAATTGATCCAAACGGATGAAACGCCGGGGAGTGTTACGGTTTAGATAAGCGAAAGGCCGCCGTCGGCAATGACGGTTTGGCCGACGATCCACGAGGATTCCGGGGAGCAGAGGAAGGCGACCACCCGCGCAAGATCCTCCGGTTTTCCGATCCGTCCGGCGGGAGTCCTTTTCAAAACTTCCTGTTTGAACTCATCGAAGAAGGGGAATGATTTCAGGGCGTCGGTGTCCACCAATCCTCCTGAAACCGCATTGACGCGGATCCCCTTGGGCATTAACTCGACTCCTAAAAAACGGACCGTGCTTTCGATCGCGGCTTTGGAAATGCCGATAGCTCCATAATTCGGGATGAAATGATGCGAGCCGAGGCTGGAGAGAGCGATGATGATGCCTTCTTTCTTGGGTTCCATGATGGGTAGCGCTTTTTGCGCGAGAGCGAGAAAAGCCTTTGCGTTGATATCCATGGAAAGATCCCATTGATTCATCTTAAGCCGGTGCACCGGCTTGAATGCGCCAAGTGCCGCATTATGGATCAGGATATCAAGGGTTCCGAAGGTTTTGATGATTCCCTCAAAGAGAGGCTTGTGAGTATCAAGATCGCCGATATTGGCCTGGAAGGCTTCGGCCTTCACGCCCTTGGCGAGGAGTTCCGTAACGGTTTTTTGGGCGGCTTCTTCGTTGTGAAGATAATTGACGGCGATATGAACCCCGTCCTCCGCAAGGCGGTGGGCTATCGCCCGGCCTATTCCGCGGGAAGCTCCGGTGATAAGAGCAACTTTGCCTTTCATGGAATTTGTCATAGTCCCAATGCCTTTCAATTTTAACGAAGCGGTCCCAATCCCGATCCCGATCAATCACAGCATTGCTGTGATTGGGGCCGTCCAAGTCGCCGTCCCCAAAAATAAAGACTTGGACGGAAATGGGGGCTGCCCTGATTACCTTTTAGAAAAGGAAAATAAAAATCAGGGCTGTCCTGGCAGTCATTGGTCATATGAAAATAAATGACAGGATGGGCGATAAGATACCAGATAACGGAGCCAACTTAAAAGAAAAAAGATTTCGGAGGTTGTTCCGGCCGCCTTAAAGGAAAAGAAATAAAAAGTTTGGGCTCAAACAAGGCTATGCTATAATTTCTCGCCCAAAAACCAAAACAATCGAGATCGTGAATTTTATCTATAAAAACTTGCAGGTCTTCCAGCGCCGGGTCTTGGACGGGATCGTCAGGCATTTTGCCCACACCGTGCTTGAAGCGCGGGCTGAGAAGATCGTTAAGCTTTTTGAAAATCAGGTTCCTCAGGGAAGCCGCGTTCTGGATCTAGGCGGGGGATGGGGGTTTTATGCTGCGCCGCTCAAAAAAAGAGGTCATGAGCCGCTGGTCCTGGATGTTTTAACCCCAGGCTATCAAAAGGCTCCGGTGATGCTCTATGACGGCGTAAGGATCCCGTTCCCGGATCAGAGTTTTGATGTGACGATCCTGGTGACCATGTTGCATCATGTTCCGGATCCGGAGGCGCTTTTAAAAGAAGTGCGACGCGTTACCAAACATAAGGTGGTGGTGGTGGAAGATCTGTACCATCATGCGCTTGGCCGTTTTTGGACCATTTGCCGGGATCGGATCTTGAATGTGGAATTCATGGCCCATCCGCATCAGTTCCGCAAGGATGGCAGGTGGCGGGAGTTTTTTGAAAATATCGGTTTCAGGGTGGATGTGTTCAAAAGTTTTTATACCTGGCTTGCGGGATTCCGTGTTTTGAACGGAATGTATGTTCTGGAAAAAGCAAAACTATGACGACACTGGCAATTGAAAAAGTTCTCTGGCTCAAAGAAGGGGAAGGTATTACGGCTTGTGGCCGGATCCCTGCCGATTCGGAATTTTTTAAAGATCACTTTCCGGGATTTCCGGTGTTGCCGGGAGTGCTGGCGCTTGAAATGCTCAAGCAGACCGCGGAGCGGTATTTGGAGGCCCTCCCGGGCGCTGTGGGGAACCATTATTTTTTAAAGCAGATCCGCGCGACCCGGTTCACGAAGTATCTCAGGCCGGGCGATGAGTGGGAAAGCCGTCTGATGCTCACGCAGAGCGCTGGTGAAGAGACCACTTGGGATGCAAAGCTTTATTACCACGGCGAAGTTGCCGTGTCGGCCAAGTTGACTTTGGCCAAAGTTAAAAATCCACAATCTTCAGTTGTTGCATAGATCAATCAGGAAGGAAAAAAGAATGACCATGGAAAACGAGCTCTTTAAAAAAGTTCAACAAACCTTGGCCGGCGCGCTCGGTGTTGATGAGGCGGATATTACGCCTGAGGCTTCCCTGAAACGGGATCTTGGCGCCGAATCTATCGATTTTATCGATATCGTTTTTCGTCTTGAAAAAGCTTTTGACCTCAAGATCCCGGCGGGAGATCTTTTTCCGAGCCATTTGCTGAACGATGAACGCTTTGTGAAAGAGGGTGTGGTGACGCCCGAAGGGCTTAACGAACTCCGAACCAAGCTTCCTTATCTCGAGCTCGAAGAATTCGTCAAGGACCCTCAGATTTCACAACTGGCTGATTGTTTTACGGTCAAAATGCTCTTGCGGTACCTGAGCGATCGCTTGGGCAAGAGTCCCTGCTCCGGGCAATGCTGCTCGTAAAACCGAAGTCCGCGATCCTGCGCGGCGTGGGCGTCGACTTAGTTTCCCGAAGTCGTATCAAACAATTCCTTTCTCATCACGGCGAATATGTCCGTGAGCGTTTCTTGAATCCCGGAGAGCGCCGTTCCTTCAAACGGCTTTCCCCTCAGCGGTTTGCGGAACTGTTCGCGGCCAAAGAAGCATTTTTCAAAGCCTGCGGCGAAGCGTGGATGGGACTTGAAGGGTTTCAGGGAATGAGAATCAAACGGCGCATGGGTGATCGTTTCGAAATGGAATGGCGGCCTTTCCGGAAATCCCGGCGGGATCCATCCAAAAGTTCAATCGACGGGACGGAAAAGGTCTATCGAGGTGAAGGGCATTTTTTCCGAAGCGGGGACCTGGTCGGCGCGCAGGCGATGATCTGGAGATAATATGCGTTGGCTTCTTCTTGAGAAAGTCCACTCGATCCACAAAGGAAAGAAAGCCGTTGCCTCCTCCAAAGTTCCCCAAGCCCCTTACAGTTGCGAAGTTCTTTTTGTTGAAATGATGGCCCAGACCGGCGGGCTTCTGGTGGGGGCCGAAAGTGATTATCAGAAAGATCTCGTCTTTGCGAAGATCGAGAATGCGACCATTACCTGCGTTCCGAGATCCGGAACCCCTCTCCAGATCGAAGCTTGGTCTGAAAGTCTCGGAGCGGAAGGCGGCTGGCTTGAGGCTACGATCACCTGCGACGCCGGTCCGGTTGCGCGGGCCAAGCTGCTTCTTATGGCTGTGGGAGGGCTTTCCGCCGAGCAGACGAAGTCCATCACATTCCACGACGCCTTCATGGATCATTTCAGCATTCGCGAGAAGATCGTCC
Organism: uncultured bacterium; assembly: GCA_964524195.1. GTDB lineage: Bacteria > Omnitrophota > Omnitrophia > Omnitrophales > Aquincolibacteriaceae > Aquincolibacterium. Next base: position 4,015 of record CAZGCC010000095.1, read on the forward strand.
GTCCTTCATGAGTTCGAATCGTCGTGTTGTGGTCACAGGCTTCGGGGTTATTACACCGTGCGGTTACGGTTGGGAACCTTATTGGGATGCCGCGCTCCACGGTTGTTCCGCGATCCGGAGCGCGGAGCCTCTCAAGCTTAACAGTCCCTCCTTTAAGTATGCCGGAATTTTGCCGCAGTTCGAACCCAAAGAATTCATCGAGAACCGGAAATCCATCAAGCTCATGTCGCGCGAGATCCAGATGGCAGTGGCCGCAAGTCGCTTGGCCCTGAAGGACGCGAGTCTTGCGCCGGAACAATACGATCCTACGCGTATCGGCGTGACGCTCGGCACCGGGATCATTAATAACGATCTCGATGAGATCGGGGTCGGATTCCGTAACGGCCTGGATGAGAGCGGACATTTTTCCATGCCAAAGTTCGGCCAAGAAGGCATCCGCTCTCTTTTTCCGCTTTGGTTCCTGAAATACCTTCCCAATATGCCGGCTTGCCATGTTTCCGTGGCTTATCAGCTCCGCGGTCCGAACAACACTATCACGACTTCCTCGGCAGCGAGTACTCAGGCGATCGGGGAAGCGTACCGGGTGGTTGAGCGCGGTGACGCGGACATCATGCTGGCTGGAGGTACGGATTCCAAAGTCAATGCTATGGGGATCTCGCGGTTCCAACTCCTCGGACTTCTTTCGAGCCGGAACGAAGCTCCCGAGAAAGTTTACTGCCCTTTTGATAAAAAACATGACGGGATCGTTCTGGGGGAAGGCGCCGGGATCCTGGTGCTGGAATCTTTGGAACACGCAAAAAAACGCGGGGCCAGGATCTACTCAGAGATGGCGGGTTATGGGTCTTCTTCGGATTTTAATTATGACCCACGGGATCCGGATGATTTTACGGGGAAACGCGTGGCAATCCGTCGCGCTCTTGAAGATGCCGCGATCGAACCGAAGGATGTGGATGTTCTGGTGGCGAACGGGAGCGGGATCCCTCAGGAAGATATCCAGGAGTCGCTTGCCGTCCATTCTTTTTATGCGTCGACTTTTAAAAAACTTCATGTGACAGCCGTCAAACCTGTCACGGGGAACCTGGTCTATGCCGCGGGCAGCGTGGAAGCCGTGATCGCTTCGCTGGTCACGCATAAGGGGCAAGTGCCTCCCGTCACCAATCTCAAAGATCCGGATCCGGAGTGTTCGCTTCCGTTCGTTAAAGATAAAGCAAAGTCCAGCCATGTGACCGTTTCGGTTTTGAACACATTTGGATTTGGCGGGCAAAACGCATCCCTGGTGTTCAAAAAATGTTAAAACGAAGAGTCGTGGTTACAGGCATGGGCGCCGTGACGCCCCTTGGAAATTCGGTGCGCGATACCTGGCTCCGGTTGACGCAGGGGAAGTCCGGAGTTGGCCCCATCACGCTTTTTGACGCAAGCCGCTTTTCGACGCGTATCGCCGGCGAAGTGAAAGGATTTTCTTTCGAGAAGTGGCTGGAGCGGAATCCTCCTCTTGCGTGCGCGAGCCGGAGCACTTTTTTTGCGCTTCAGGCTGCCGCGGAAGCTTACAAAGACGCGAAGCTTG
>CAZGCC010000095.1:5607-5919 GCA_964524195.1 uncultured bacterium
CGGTCAATCCGAACCGGTTCGGTATTTATTTTGGTGCCGGTGATAGCGGGATCGATTTCGGGCCTTTCGTCAAGACGCTTGTTGCTTCGTTTAATAATGATGGCGCGGAGATCGTAGATAAGGGGAAATATCTTCGCTATGCATCCGAGAACATGAGCGCGTTGCGGGAACTGGAGAACCAGCCGTTCATGACGGTGACGCATTTGACGCGTCTTTTCGACATCCGTGGTCCGGTGTCGAATTGCCTGACGGCTTGCGCGGCATCGTCCCAGGCGATCGGTGAAGCCTTCGAATGCATCCGGCGCGGGGATG
>CAZGCC010000096.1:0-5016 GCA_964524195.1 uncultured bacterium
TCAAGAAAAAATACGGAGCTCTTCTTAAAAGCGGGCAGTTGGTCGTCAGAATGGCAGGTATTTCCGAGCCGGATGTCATGGAAAAGCTCGGGAAAGATTTTTTCAAAGACCCCTTTGATTTCGGGATCTATCCGGCGGCCGGGGAAGTCGCGCTCCGGATTTATTCGGACAGCTCCGCCGTTCATCATCGTCTCAAAACGAAGATCGCGACAAGGCTTAAAGATTGGATCTACGGTTGGGATGAGACGCCGCTTCCGGCCGTGATCGGAAAGATCCTTTCCCGGAAAAAGAAAACACTGGCGGTCGCGGAAAGCTGTACCGGGGGGCTTTTAGCCGCGCAGATCACGGCCCATCCCGGCGCGAGCGTTTTTTTTAGAGGCGCCACGGTGGCCTATCATCCCCTTGTCAAAAAGAAACTCGGCGTTCCGGAGAAGGCGATCAGAGACCACGGCGAAGTTTCTCCCCAAGTGGCGATCCAGCTTGCGCAGTGTATTCGCGAACGGATGGAAGCGGATTACGGGATCGGGATCACGGGGATCGCCGGCCCCGGAGGCGCCAGCCCTAAAAAACCAGTTGGGCTTGTTTATATCGGTTTCGCATCGCCGGACGGAAAGCCGCAGGTCTGGAAGCATGCCTTTTGGGGAGAGCGGCCTCAGGTCCAGGAAAGAGCCGCAACGAAAGCGCTTGAATATCTATGGCGGAAGATCCGTTAAGCCCTTCCCAGCCGCCCGTTTTTCTTGCCGCAGAAAAAATCGAGGAGCCTTCCGGAGAGCGTGTGCCATGAACTCCCTAAAAGATACCCGCTTTCGAAAAAAACGCAAACTCAAGCCCTCCCAGCTTGGCGCCGTTTACAAGGCGCTCCGTAAAGCTTTTGGCCATCAAAACTGGTGGCCCGGAGATACTCCGTTCGAAGTGATGATCGGGGCGATCTTGACGCAGAATACGGCCTGGACCAATGTCGAGAAAGCCATCCGGAACCTCAAGCAGGCGCGAAAACTTTTATTAGGCGCTCTCGATCGTATCTCCCGGGAAAAGTTGTCCCGTCTTATCCGGCCGGCCGGATATTTCAATATCAAAGCGGACCGGCTTAAATGTTTTGTGGATTTTCTGAAAAAAGAATGCCGGGGCGATCTTTCAAAGCTCAAGCGGCAAAGGATGACCCTGCTCCGGGAAAAGCTGCTGGGAGTGAAAGGGGTCGGCCCCGAGACCGCGGATTCCATCCTGGTCTATGCGTTGGGAAAGGCATCTTTTGTGATCGATGCGTATACCCGGAGGATTTTTTCAAGACATGGATTGGCAAGCGAGCAGGAAGGCTATGAAAAATGGCGCGATATCTTCACCCGGGCGCTGCCCAGGGATTTGGGTCTTTATAACGATTTTCACGCCCAGATCGTGCGGCTTGCAAAAGAATACTGCCGGAAAGTTCCTCGCTGTGCTGATTGTCCTCTAAATCGTTTCTTTTAGATCGTTTCTGTCAAACCCCGCAAACGAAGTTCGTTAGAACCCGACCTTGGCGGCGAGATGAATGCGGGGTTTGTCGTTGTTGAGGGAAGTCGGGTCTCCAATCGGGAAACCGAAGTCAAAATCTACATGGGTATTTTCCATCAAATAAAAACGGAATCCGAAACCCGTCCCCAAAAGAAACCGGTCCTTTTTTGATTGCGCGCTCTGGCGCTTGTAATTATAGGCATTGGCTCCTTCGATAAACCCCAGCAGGGAAACAGCGCTTCGCCAAGTTTTTTCTTTGAATCCCGGAACCTTCCAATCTTGAGGGATAAAGTAAGGAGGGAGCCGCAGTTCGCTCGACCAGAGAAAGCCCGAATCTCCTGTGGAATCGCTTTCCGGATATCCCCGGACGGAAAAAGCGCCGCCCGCGCGGAATTGCTCCAAAGAGTTAAGAGGGTCCACGCTCCACTGCCCGGAAGTCTTGAGGATCAGGATGGCTTCCTTGGGAAGGCGCACGAGCCGCGCCAGGCTTCCCGTCAGGTAAAAGAACTGTCCGCCGCTCCCGACGCGGCTTGCGTTCGGGTCTTCTTTGGAAGATCCTCCCATGAATTCCGGGATCCCGATATGGAGGTCCGAATTCAGGAAAGTCCGTCCCCACGAGTCATTGGCGGTCATCCGGGGCCCAAAGCGAAGGACCCGGTTCTGGTCCAGGGACATTTTCTTGTTGCCGAGTGAGGAACGGGAATCCTTGAACTCAAATCCGAAGAACCCGCTCAGAGTAAAACGCAGGGTCCGGATGAATAATTGCTCGATGCCGGGCGTGATCGACCACTGTTTGCCTTTGATCTCGTAGGGTTTTAGGGAGCCGATCAGCTGACTTTTGGAGTAACTTCCCCCTAGGGAAAGGGTCGTTCCTGTCTTCTCGATCGGAAAGCTGTACTGCCCGCTCCAGGCCGTGAGGGCGTTGGATTCAGCCAGCGAAAGGATATTGTCAAACCGGTCGCCGAATCCTGAAAAATTATTATTGGTGATGGAGATCTCGTTACGGGCGTAATGCGTCAAATTCGTCCCGCGGTTATTGAACTCGTAAGCCACATGGATGGGATAGGAGTCTTCCGCTTTGAGGAGGATGTCCGAGGTCTCCGGCAGAAGCCCTTTTTCGATATAGGCCTTTGCGGCGCGATCTGGGTTTTGATTCAACTGGATAAGGCTGGCTTGGAGGTCCTCAAGCGTGAAGACCTGGTCCCTAGGGAACCGGATGACATCCGCGTAGGATGAAGTTTTGAAATAGCGGTTTCCTTCCACCCGGACCGCACCGATCTTTCCTTCAAGGATCTTGATCAGGACGATCTGCTGAGGGTCGTCTTTGGCGATCTTTTGCGGCGGGACATACGCGCGGCTTGTGATGAATCCTTCGGAGCGGTAATAATTCGTGATGAGTTGAGCTGCTGCGGTCACTTCCCGGAAGGAGATCTTTTTATTCCGGAAAGGTTCGATGAAAGGCTGGAGTTTTTTTGTGGGGATGACATGATTGCCTTCCAACACGATCTCTTTGACGAAAAATTCCGGGCCGGCTTCTTCCGGGAGTGCTTTTTTCTCTTCCTCCTCAACGCTGACTTCCGGCTTTTTTTCACGGAGCGCCTGGGAGATCTCCTGCGAAAATTTGGACTCCGGCGTTTGTTGCTCTTGTGTTAGGTCGGTGGTCGCCCTTTCCGGAAGGACTCGATCGTCTGCAGCTTGGGCGGGGAGATCGATCCCTCCAAGAAATGTGACAAGACATACTAGCGCAAGCGAAGTATTTCTCTTTGTAGCAGTGCTCATCAACAGATGCTCCGTAGGAAGTTCCCGTTCTTATATCATTCAGTATCGCTCATTACAAGCCCCAGCTTTAGTTTCGATGGGCGGTGCATGTTCTCTTTTAACCAGTCGATTTCGTCTGATTTCCCATAGTTTTCAGCATGGAAAGCAGTGCGGCTCTGGTCTTTGTTTTTCTTATGGAATGCTGATGGCTGAGAAAGTGATTTGGTTGGAATGATGGGAATTCTTAAGGGAATTACAATAAACTATCGAGGATTAATCTTGATAGTTATTGATAGTTAATACTATAAAAATTATATAAAAATGTTTAAAAAATATCTTTTTGTATATTGTGATATCAATTGAATGATGTTATATTTTTTTAGAGAAGAAAATAAGGTAATTCCAAAGGATTTTTAGAGACAAAAATCGAGGTGGAAAAAGTGAAAAAGAAAGTGCGGCAGTTCCTGATGCCGGACGGGATCAGTGACAAGCTGATGGGGTTTTATCAGTTCTGCGCGCCTTCTTTTTTTTGCCCCCGGTCGTTTTTATCTCCCAGAACGGCGAAGCGTATTCTCGCGCTTGCGGTGCTTTTTTCTTTTCTTGTCTGGAATATTTCCCCCGCTTATGGTTTTGACGCGCAGTTCGTGGAAGGCAGCGGCACGATCGAAACGAATGGGAATATAACGACCGTCACCGTCAACGGTCCCGCGGTGATGGAAGGGAATATGAGCATCCCGGAATTCAACACCGTGCAGGTGATCCAGGGATCGAACGATCTTCTGTTGCGCGATATCACCGGCATGAGAACGGATTGGCTGGGGTCTCTCATCGCGGACGGCCGGATCGTGCTGGTGAACACTCAAGGGGTTTTCATCGCCTCGACCGCCCATATCGATGTGAAATCGCTTATCGCTTCGACCTTGAATATCTCCAACGAACTTTTCATGAATAACCAGCTGCATTTCGAAAAAGTCGCAGGGATGGACGCGGCGAAAATTTTGAACGAAGCCAACATCACGATCCAGGAAGGCCAATCGCTGGTGTTTCTGGCGGACGCAATTGAAAACCGCGGCAACATCACAGCGTATCTTGGGACCGTGGCGATGGGCGTTGGAACCAAAGCCACCGTAAGTTTTGACGCAGGCGGGATGATCAACCTGGTGGTAGATCAAGGCCTTGAGTCGCTCGGTGTGGACGCCCAGGGGAGTGTCATCACCCCGCTCCTAAACACCGGCACTATCAGCGCCGACGGCGGGAAAGTGCAACTGAGCGCCAGGATGCTTAACGCCACCATGGATCAACTCATCAACAACGCCGGCATCATCGAAGCCACCAAAGTCCTTGAGCGCGACGGGATGGTGGAATTCGTCTCTAACGGGGCAATTCTGAACGAAGGGACGCTGCGCGCAACGATCGTGGAAGAAAAAGGCGCGACATTCCGCTCTACCGGCATCATGGAGGTCGGCCATATGATGATGGATAACCTCGATGGCGCGGCGGATATCAGCGGGAGCATTGCCGGCACCTACTCGGATGTCGGGGATATCCGGATGGTCGGGAATGTTACGGTCACGGGCGCTACGACGCTTCGTGCTGATTCCGATAATGACGGTACCGGGAAGATCAATATGCAGGGTTATACCATTGCCGGCAATTACGCCCTCTCTCTTTATACAGGCGAGAGCACGACCCTGAATAGCATCAGCAACACGAACACCGTTTCACTCTACGCGTCTACCGGCAATCCGACCTACACCGTCGGGACGAATC
>CAZGCC010000096.1:5081-5896 GCA_964524195.1 uncultured bacterium
TTCAATCGGCTCTATCGCGCTTTACAGCGGCATGTTTGATATGAACGGCAAGAACCTGACGCTCTCCGGTAATTACATCCAATCCGGGGGAACTTTCTACGGAAGAACGGGAATCATTGATCTGAATAGCAATTTTACTCTTTCCGGCGGCACATTCAATGCCTCGAGCGGGACGACATCGGTTGTGGGGAATTTCACGATCGCCGGGGACGGAGTGTTTAATCACAATAACGGCACTTTAGCTTTTGATGGATACAACATCCCCAGTTATCTGGATGCTGCGACCACTCTTTCTCTGCGTCATCTCAAGATAAATAAAGGTGTCGGCAGTGTGGTGTTGTACATTGCTACGGGGGATACCGTGGTCGTTTCAGGGGATGTCACTATTGCAGGCGGCGGGTACGGTTCCACGACAGGATATTTAGGGACTCTTGAGGCTCAGGGGAATGTAACGATCAACCCAGGGGTGGGCGCTTCAACCGGCGCATGGTTTTTATCCGGAACGAATGATCAGACGCTTACGGTTGGGACTTATCAAACCGGAACTCTGACGCTCAATAAATCATCTGGAAATGTGAACCTTGGTTCTAATATGCGCTGGGATGGAGTCATGACTCTTGCAAGCGGGACATTCAATGCAAATGTCTATGAGGTTGATCTCAATTCGAGTCTCGTGATCTCTGGCGGCACATTCAACGCTTCAAGCGGAACGACTTCCGTGGCTTTAAACTTCACAGTTTCTGGTGCCGGTATTTTTAACCACAATAACGGCACTTTAGCTTTTGATGGATACAACATCCCCAGTTATCTGGATG
>CAZGCC010000097.1:0-5874 GCA_964524195.1 uncultured bacterium
ACATTCAGGGAGGATCCTTGCGCCATCGTATAGCCCAGGTCAAAAACATCCTTTTTGGCGTCTTCATCAAAAGAAAAATTTACGGAGCCTTTGGCGGCGCCGGCCGGCGTCACGCCCTTATCCCCCGCATCCAAAAGACCGAAAGAAGAACGGAGTGAGGGCGCCGGGGCGATAGCGGACACTTTCTTCGGGATGGACGGCACGACTGGCATATCCGCGTCTATGGCAATGCCTTCCGAGACCTTCGGAACCGCTTGTGCGACAGCCTCTTGGATCTGGGCGACCTTCGCGACAACAGCCGCCGTTTCGACCGGCTTGACAGCAGCCGCTTGCTGGATGAATTCCAGAGAAAAAGAAAGCGTTCCTTTGACATCCGCCGTATTTTTCGAGCTCACTTTGAAAACGACTTCGCTTAAAGTTCCGATCTTTGTCCAATCAAGTTTTTCCTGTATGGAGCTCCAGCCAGTTTTAAGATTGACCGGGATCGACTGAGCGCCTTGCGACCCGCGCACTTCCATCGCCACCGAAACTTCGCTGGCTTGGACGGCCGTCAAAGTCTTGACGCCGATCTTCACGGTATTGACCGAATCGGATTCCAGCTCAGCGGGAAAGTTCCTAACCCAGGCGCTTACCGTGGCCCCCTGGGGGATCAAATAATCAAGCTCCAGGACATCCTTCTTGGCCGTTTCGTCAAAGGTGGCGGTCATCATCCCCTTGGCGGTCCCGGTAGGCGTCGTTCCCCGCTCGCGCGCGTCCAGCAAGTTAAAGGTAGAAACCGCAAAGGCCCCTGTCGTAACTGTCAGGACCACGAAGAGCGCGGCCAGCACGAGTACGGGAAAACGGCTCTTTTTTTGCGCGGGAAATTGGGCAAAGGAGGAAAAGGTTTTGGAGGTGGAGTGCATTTCGTCCGTCCTGTTTTTTAAGGGTTTAAAAACTTGTCAAAATTTTTTTGTGCTCTTAAAACCGGGTGATATATAGAAAGACGCAAATGTGTTACGAAACTGCCCTTGCCCATAACCTTTTTTCTTAAAAGTGGCAAGAGTTGCCCCAATTTCAACTCCGTTGAAATTGACAGGTATTGGGACTAGCTTAAAACCACATTTCAGGAGGGCGGTATTATATCAAATTACCAGTTTTTCAAAAGAATTTGTTTGCCATTTCGCGTTAATTCCGCTTCCTGGAGAAAGCATGGGTGGCATGGCCATAGAGCATTTCGCTCGCTTCCATCAAAGTCTCGGACAAGGTGGGATGAGGATGCACGATCCGGGCCAGATCGCGAGCCTTAAGCCCCATTTCGACGGCCAGAAGACCTTCGCTAATGAGTTCACCGGCTCCAACGCCTGAGATCCCAACACCCAGGATCTTCTCGGTTTGGGGATCGATGAGAAGCTTGGTCACGCCATCCGCTCTTTCCAAAGTAAGCGCCCTGCCGGACGCCAACCATGGAAACTTGACGATCTGCACCGGAATATCCTTCGCCTTGGCCTCCACCTCGGTCAAACCGCACCAAGCCAGTTCCGGATCCGTAAAGACCACGAACGGGATCAAGGACTCTTTGGCGCTTCGCCCACTTCCCGCGATTGCATCCACGGCGGTTTTTGACTCGTTTGACGCCTTATGCGCAAGAAGCGCTCCACCTGTGATATCCCCGATCGCATAAATTCCAGGCTCCGCGGTTTGTTGATCCGCGCCTACTTGAACAAAACCTTTCTCATTCAATTTCACCCGGGTTTTCTCAAGACCCAACCCCTGGCTATTCGGAGTTCTGCCGATCGAAACAAGCACGCGATCAAAGACTTCTTCTTTCGGATCATTCCCGACCATCATCTTGACGGCAATGCCCTCCGTCCGGGATCTCAGCTCTATGACTTTGGCATTCAGACGGATCTCTTTAAAGATCTTCGCGGCCCGCTCCTGGACAAAACGCACAAGATCCGCGTCCGCGCCAAGCAAAATGCCGTCCATCGCTTCAGCCACCGTCACCCCGCTCCCCAAGGCCGCATAGACAGTGCCAAGCTCCATCCCGATATACCCCCCTCCGATCACAAGAAGCTTCTTTGGAATATCCTTGAGCTCTAGCGCTTCCGTCGAGGTCATGACGCGCTCGTCCTTGAGATCGAACATGGAAGGCAGCGCCGCCGTCGAACCTGTCGCAATAATCGCCTTTTCGAATAAAACCTGCTCCACACCCGCACTAGTTTCAACGCGGAGAGTCCTGGAGCCTTCGAATATCGCGCGGCCCGTAAACACCTGAACACTGCGCCGCCCCGCCAGGCTCGCTATCCCTTGCCCCAGCTTTTCCAGCACGGAATCTTTCCAGGCCCGCAGGGAATCGAGTTGGATCGCCGGTTTTGGGAATATCACGCCGCATTTCCCGGCATCGGCTGTCTCGAGGATGAGTTTGGCCATATGAAGGAGAGCTTTGGAGGGAATGCAGCCGCGGTTAAGACACACGCCGCCAAGCCGTTTTTCTTGTTCGATCAGCACGACTTTTTTTCCGAGAGCCGCAGCATAAAATGCCGCCGTATAGCCGCCTGGCCCCGCGCCGATCACTGCGATCTCAGTTTGTATGGTTCCCATGTCTCCCCCGGAATTAAGTGACGGTTATTGTAGCAAAACGCTCCCGGAAATGAACGGTTTCTTTAGGATTCAGACCTTTTTATAGAGAAGCGCGGCCCATTTCCGGCCGCGGAGTATTTTAAGACATCGTAATCCCGCGCCGTCAAATCCCTTTTTGAACGAAGCTAGATTTTGAAGTGCGATTCCGGAAACTAATAGAGATCCTCCCGGACGGACCCGGGCCAGGATCCGGTTACGATGTTCCAGAAGGGTTTTCGACAGAAGATTGGCGCCCACAACGGAGAAACGGTCCGTGACTTTTGAGTTTTTGAGTTGGTCGAAAAAAAATTTTCCGCCTTCGCATCCGTTCAGAAAAAAATTCTCCCCAGCGACGATCGCGGAAGGCCGGTCGTTATCGTATCCGGTGATCTTCACGGCTCCGAGTTTCGATGCGACGACCGAGAGGATGCCGGTCCCGCACCCGAGGTCGAGAAAGCTTGGCATCCTGCCGGCCAGGGATTCCAGAAGCCGTGTCATAAGGCGGGTGGTTTCATGATACCCGGACCCGAACGCGCTTCCGGGTTCTAAAAAAACCGGCATGCGGCGGCCCGGCATGAACTTCTTTTTCTCCCAAAGCGGCACGATCATGAACTTTGTCCCGAGAGGGCGAATATGATAATCCTGCTTCCATTTATCGAACCAGTCGCCCCGTTTAAGTTTTTTGACCCGCAGTTTGAGCGGACGGCGTTGAAGATTTCGGTACTGCTTGCAGATCTCCGATGCCTTTTTTGAAGAAGACACGAAGCAACAAATCCGGAAAGCTCCCTTGTAATCCGAGGAGACAAGACCTGATTCCGGGATCCGGCAACTGCGCAGGAATGCGCGGGCGGCTATCTTGTCTTTGGCATGAAGGTCTTGACCGGCAAGGGAGATTTCAATGACCGGGTTTTTAAGAAAGGATGAAAGATCTTTTTTCATTCCAGAGGGTAGTCTGAGACTTTAACGAACTTATAACCTTTGGAGCGAAGTTTTTGCACGGCTTCGATCGCGCCTTCCACAAAAGAGGCCTGGAGCGAGACACCGCCGAAGATCGCGATCGCGCCCGAAGCCGGGTTCACGAGAGCTTCCAGGACCTGCTTTTTATCGATCCCGGCCTCCTGGGGAAAGCGGATAAAAGACCCCAGCGCTTCATAGCCTAGCGCATTAACGATGCGTACGGCCACTTCATCATAATGCCCGCTTCCGGAATGATAATACTGAGGCAGGACTCCGGTGAGAGACTCGATCTTCCGCGCGTTCTGTTCGATCTCGGTAAAGAGTTCTTCAACATTCCCCGCCCCCACCACGGTCCCCGCGGATTTTCCGTTCACCGAGCCGGCCTTGCGCGACACTCCCTGGTTCGCGATCTCAAAGATGGGATTGGCGGCAAGTTTTTTCAGGACGGCGCTATTCTTATCCACCCATTCCCCGCACACAAAGATCGTCGCCGGAATATTTTCAGCCGCAAGAAACTTGATCAACTTCGCGTCCTCGCCTTTTCCCATCAGGTCGCAGGCATCCACTCCGATCGCCAGGACCTTGTCTTCGGTCTTGAGGCGGGTCTTCACCCCGGAGACCGACTCCCCCCATTCATGCGGCGCTTGTCCGGTGAACTCGGTCGTGATGATCTCCCTCAAAAGCTCGTAATCCTCCGGCTCGGTATCCCGCTGCGCCGTTTCGGCAAGACAGAAGGATGCCCCTTGCAGAAGTCCCCACGCCAGAAAGCTATACACCCAAACCATCCGTTTCATGCTTTAAACCTCGTAGAATTCATATCGCCCGCCCGCTCTTTTCTCTAGCATCGGTCGTTTGCCCCATTTCTTTGAGCATCTTCCTCAGCAATTCTTTGGGCAGTCCCACAACATTGGAATACGAGCCCTTGATCCGGCTCACGATCTTGAGTTTGGCCTGGATCGCATACGCCCCGGCTTTGTCGAACGGATGGATGGTATCGACATAATGCTGAAGCCAGGGCTCCGGAACGGTTTTCATGAACACTTCTGTTTTAGCGCGCCCGGTCAGCACCCGTCCCGTGGCCCGGTCCCATAGCGCGAGACCCGTGTAAACCTCATGCTTTTTCCCCGCAAGTCGGCGGAGCATGCGCAAGGCTTCGGCGCGCGTTTTGGGTTTCCCAAGTCCGTGGCCTTCATGCCACACGATCGTATCGCCCCCGAGCACGAAGCGCGCGTCCCGAGGGAGAATGGCCTTTTGAGCTTTTCCGGCAGCATGCCGCACGCAAAGAACCTCGGGTGCGGTTTTCCGGCACCAACGCTCCCGGTAGGTGCTTCGGGCTACCTTGAACGGGATCTTCATGGCCTTAAGGAATTCCTGCCGCCGGGAGGAGCAGGACGCGAGGTAAATAGTCGCCTTCCAACGGGGTCCGACCAGACTCATGTTTACTCCTTGAGAGACTGCTTCAGTTTTGCTTCTATCTTTTTGTGGACCGTCTTGTAAAGTTTTTCAACCTTCTCCCGCGCCCAGGGGGTTTTCCTGAGAAATGTCAGGCTGGATCGGATACTGGGGTCAAAATGAAAGCAGCGGATCCTGATCATGCTTCCCATCTTTTCCCATCCGTAATGATCCACCAGCCGGTTGAGGATCGCTTCAAGCGTTAATCCGTGAAGCGGGTCCTTGGGATGAGCCCGGCCTGTCACGGCAAACTCCCTTTCTTGCTCTGAAAAGAGACCGGTTCGATTGGCAGCATTCGATTCGCCTTTTCCTGATTTAAAAATTCGTCAAAACACGGCGGAATCTCGGCCGAGAATTTCATCGCCTCTCCCGTGACGGGATGCCGGAACCAAAGGGTCGTTGCGTGTAAAAGCAGCCGGTCAGTTTTCACCACCGGGCGCATATCCTCCTGCCATCCTTCGCGGATATACCGTTCAAAGATCCGCGGATCAATGTAGATCTTGTCGCCGACGATGGAATGTCCCAGAAATGCGAGGTGCACGCGGATCTGATGCGTACGGCCCGTGTGCGGGATGATCTTGAGGAAGGAATAATCGGGAGAAACGCTTAAAACCTGGTAATCGGTGCGGGCTGTTTCGCCTTCGGGATCAGGGGTCCGGATATTGTGGCCAGTTTCGGTTTTGGTCCCGAGCGCAACCGAGATCGTTCCCCCGTGGGCTTTGGGGACACCTAAAACAATCGCGTGATATTCCTTCAGCACTCCCCTTTTTTCAAAAAGAGTACCCAACCGTCCAGCCATGACACTCGACTTCGAAACCAGCACAAGCCCGCTTGTCTCCGAATCCAGACGATTCACGATCTGGAGAC
>CAZGCC010000098.1:0-5803 GCA_964524195.1 uncultured bacterium
CTTTGCGTCACAAGAAATGTGAAGATCACAAAGAGAGCCAGAGCCCTTAGCACCCACGGCTTTTTGTCACTGTGATATAAGCTGATCACGGCAACACTTCCTTTCATGCTTCAGTTTTCAAAACACTCGAACAAAAAAAATCCAGCCGCGATTTCCGCGGCCTTCCCTATTCGATCTTCGTTTTGCATCCTCTCTTCATATATTCGCTTCCACCGTTTGTTTAACCTCTAAAGTAAGTATAACTGCACTCTCAGTTATTGTCAATTTTTTAGGTGCTATCTAATGCTATATATTGATAGTTCCATGTTTCTTTTACCTTTGATTTCATTCATTAATTTAATAAACTTTAATACAACCCCGAAAGAATAATTTGTTTCTCTAAAAAAACATCCACGGCAAAACAGTCATTTCCTTCTTTTATTTTTTCTTTCCTTGCGACCGCGGAAGAAGATCGGTCTTCAGGCAAGTCACATGATCAATAAAAAGAACGCCGCTTAGGTGGTCCACTTCGTGCTCCACGCAGATCGCCTCGATCCCGGTACTGATCTTTTCATGGAATTCGCCCCGTATATCCTGAAACCTGAACCGTATCCACCGGTGCCGTTTTAAAAAAGCGGTGTAATCCGGAAGGCTCATGCATCCTTCTTTTCGCACCTCAGGATCCCGTCTTTCAAGGATCTCAGGATTGACAAGAATGAGCCGCTCCGCTTGCGGTTCGCGTTTCGAAACATCCACGACTGCGACAGCCTTCGACACGCCGATCTGCGGCGCGGCGATCCCGATCCCGTGCGGCTGGCTTTTCATCACCCGCACCAACGCGGCCGCAAGCTTCAAAAGCGAGCGGTCAAAGACCGTCACCGGTTGCGCTTTCTTTCTGAGAACAGGATCCGGGAAGATCCGGATAGCCGCGGGCTTCATCGCGGGTTAAAGGGAAACCCGTTCCAAAGGTTTGGTTTGGATCTCGATCTTGAGTTTTCGCGAGATCTTCGCCAAAAGCGTTTGGAGTTTTGCCACGACAGGTTTCCCCGGAACATCCACCTCCAGAAGCATCGCATAGGTCGTCTTGACGCCCTTGCCAAGAATGCGGCTGTCGAGGTCTGTGATATTGACCCGGAGCCCGGCCAGCGCCCGGCTAACCTCATAGACAATTCCCGTGCGGTCCTTACCGAACGCGGTCACCATATAAGGAAGGCACCCGGAAGGATGCTTTTTCCCGCGCGAGGTTTTCCCGCAAAGTTCGACCCAATGACAATCCATCGCCCAGGGAGTCTCCCGGAGGATCTCGAGACCCTGCGCGACCCGCGCCACCGCCGATGACGAGGGAAGACACGCCGTCATCATCATGGCAAATTGCCCCTCCAAAAGAGTCATACTGATGTCTTCGAGATTACAGCCCCGGGCGAATAAAAGGCCGCTTACCTTGGCAATAATGCCGGGTTTGTCCTTGCCGCTCACCGTGATCAGTATTTTTTTCATTGTTTCTTCCTCCCTAGAATTTGAGAAAGCGCGTCCATTCCCTGCTGGATCATCTGCTCCTTTTCGGAGACTGGCTGCTCCCCGCCGAAACTTGAAGCCGTCCCGGCTTTTTTGCCCCCAAGCGCCTTGGAAAGCCGTTCCACACCGCGGTTCAGAAGCTGATCCGCCCCGCTCTGAAGCAGTCGCGAGCCTATATAAGGAAGATCGGGCTGGACCGAGGCATCCGGAAAAACACCGCTGTAGCGGAACGGGATCATCACCTGGCCGGTCTTATCCGCTAGATATGTCAATTCGTGGATTTTCTTTGTGAGATAACCCGAAACAGCCGTTGAGAGAACCAACTGCATCGAACTATCGACGCGCTGGTCCAGGATCCCATAGCTCCCCTGCCCGGCCAACTGATAGTTCGGATGGATCAGCCGGAATTCGCTCACCCTCGCCTGCCCTCCCTGGACGACATACTTGACCTGAAGGGACTGGAACGGCGTATCCCGGTCTTTAAGCATTTCGTGGATCTCAGGCGGCAATCCCCCCCCCAGCGCGTTTGTGACCGCAAGCACCGGGGACAGCTGGTCAAAAACCTCTTTGATCACATTCCGGTTCCGGAGAGCTCCGTCTTTGATCTCAAGCGTTCCCTGCCCCTGGAGCGATCGCTTGATAGCATCGGGATTCGCTCCGTTCAAGGCAAGATCCGTTTGGGCGCTGAGGCGGCCGCTCACATACTCGCCTTTTTTGTAGACCTCCGGGATCACAGAATCCATCTCGAGGTCGCGGACCTCCAGCGACCCCGAAAAATGAGGAAGGTTGTTCACCGCTTTGAGCGATCCTTTAAAGGTCGCTTTTTCGGGACCGTAGCGAAGCACAAGATCCAGAGACTGCTTCTTGAGGTCCAGATCCCCTTCCGCCTCAAGGTTCGTCTTAACGGAATCCAGCACCGAACCGCTCAAGATAAAATGGAACGACGGAGCGGCTGATTTTTGAAAAACCTCCGCATCGAGTTTTTTAATATCCATCAGGAAAGACGGCTCCGCGGTCTCATCCACAAAATGAACCGTCCCGTCGCTTACCAGCACCTTTCCGAGACTGAACTCCCAACCTTGGGTCAGATCCGCAATACCCTGCGACGGACTCGACATGGCGGAAGGCTTCCCTTCTTGCGCGGCTTCCGCTACGGGGATCCATGCTCCCTTGGAGGAAGCGGCCGGGGCCATGGGGACCGGCTTCGCGAGCGCGGCGGAAACCTGCCAATTCCAGTTCCCGGCATGGTCCCGCTTGATGAAGATCTCAGGACCCCGGATCAAAGCTTGCGAAAGGCTGAAGCGCTTCTGCCAGATCGAGGTCAGATCCGCATCGATGCGTACATTCCGGCTTTCCAGAAGTTTTTCGAGGGTTTGGGGATTAAAAAATTTGAGACCGTCCACCTCAAGCCGGGGCTGAGGCCGCCAGGCAAGCTGGATGTTCCCGAGTTCCACCCGGAAACCCGTACGGTCAGTCAGCTGCTTTTCCAATTCCGAGCGGAACAGGTTGGGATCGAAATTCCGCAGCATAAAGAACCCGACGATCCCTAAAATGATCCCAAGGACCAAAAGCGCGGCCACAAGACCGCCCAGGAATTTCAGGAAGCCTCGTAGGACCATACACCCTCGCCTTTTTTCCTGGCTTCCTCCTGGAATTTGAGGAATTTGGTTTTATGGCTGAAATCCTGGGATCCGTCGACTTGAGCGGCGCCGACTTTCACCAGGAATTCATTGAGAAGCACTTCCTGTTCATCCGGAACATCGTTCAGCTTGGACGGGAATTTCACATACTTCGCCTGGAGATACGCGTAGGCGTATTCCTTCCCCTGCGAAGCGGGCCGGGCCAGCAACTGGAATTTCAGATCCTGATTCTGCGCGAGGACCCTCAACACCGAGGCCCCTTCCGCATCCATCTGAACCCCGGCCAGCACCACTTGTTTTCCATCGGCAAGCGTCATCGTCCCGTCCGCGGCGACACGGGTCACAACCTCCGCGCGACCAAACTCCGGCACTCCCGTCAGAAGAAGCCCTGCCATTAAAACAAGGACCGTTATTTTCATTGTCACTCCCGGAAAGGCTCTTATCGTTTACGCTGAGAACCGTTTGTGCCGGATCATTTCCCCCTTGGCGTAAATAAGGCCTTGCGGGAATTTCCGGGCCGCCAGATCAGGCCAATATTGCATATGGATGACCGCTTCCGCTTCATGATTTTTCTTGGCGACCTTCAAGACTTTCTTGTCCAAGAGCCCTTGCAGATACTCCTCGCGCGAAAGATTCTCGACATGGCCTATCGTGATCCATTCCCAAAGCTGCCCAAAGATCCTCCGGTATTGGATCCGGGGAACCGTGCGATCCACCTCGACCCAGCCCAGCGACTCATAGGACTTCCCAAGATCGCCCTGCATCGCGACGACCTTCTGCGAGCTGGAACATCCGCTGTTCATCCCCAGAACCATGACCGCCGCTAAAACCCAAACCCACGAATATTTCATTTTAAATTCCTCCGTTGTCGTTTTTATTATACCTTTGATCCCGCGACTAGCCGCCTATCTTTTTCTTGACCCAGACAAGCGCCTCTTCGCGGGTCTTGTGAGTTCCTTCGAGCTGAAGCTCATAAAGCTCTTCAAGGACCGGCTTCATGGCGGGCCCCGGCTTCATCCCAAGCTCGATCAGATCATTCCCGCTTATAAGGGGCTTGGGTTTTAATTCCTCGTTCTCGTATTCTTTAAGCTTCGCCTTGAGGAATGTGAGATTATCCAGCATCCCGTGACTTGCGGTGCAATCCACCCGGTGAAGCTCCATTTCTTCGTCAAAATGCGGGCGGCTGATGAATTGCTTGAGTTTTCCGGAGCGCATCTTCTGAACATCCATGAACTTCATATGATTGGCCACACACTCGGCGACCCCGTCGATCTCCTCGTTGGAGAACCGTAGCCGCCGCATAATCTCCCCGGCGATCTTCACGCCCTCTTCGGAATGCTCGTAAAAAGTGAGCCGTCCCTTACGGATCGCCGAAGTTTTGGGCTTTCCGATATCATGAAAAAGAGCGGAGAACGCAAGCACGGTTGAGACCGGAGGATGAAGATGCTCGAGCAAAAGCCGGGTATGTTCATAGACATCGCCTTCAGGATGGAATTGCTCGGGCTGCTCCACGCCCCGCATCGCCTCAACTTCAGGAAGGATCTCTTTCATAAGTCCGGATTCTGAAAGCAGGACATAACCGCGCGCCGCGCCGGACCGCGTAAAGATCTTCACAAGCTCTTCGCGGATCCGCTCGGGACTCACGGCATGGATCCCGGGAGCCTTCCTGCGAAGAGCTTCCCAGGTTTTTTTCTCGATCTCAAAGCCGAGCGTGGAGGCAAACCGGATCGCCCTGAGAAGCCGGAGCTTGTCTTCTTCAAAACGCGCCGCAGGATCCCCGATCGCGCGGATCACTTTTTTGGGAAGGTCTTCGAGCCCTCCCACAAAATCGATCACCTTCTTCGTGAACGGATCATAGAACATCCCGTTCACGGTGAAATCGCGCCGCTTGGCGTCTTCCTCGGGTTGGGTAAAAGAGACATGCGCGGGATGACGGCCATCCTGATAACCGCCTTCGCAGCGAAAGGTCGCGACCTCGAACGGGATCTCTCCTTCCACCACGATCATCACGCCGAATTGTTTGCCGACGGGGATCGTCTTGCGGAAGATCTTCTCGACCTCGTCAGGCGTCGCGTTCGTGGCGATATCAAAATCCCGGGGCTTTTGCCCCATCAGATGATCGCGGACCGAGCCTCCCGCAAAATATGCGAGGAAGCCTCGATCCTTAAGCGTCTTGGCAATCGCCAGCGCGGATTTTCCTTTGGGTTCGCTAAGGTCCATCGGTCCGGGGCTCATGCCGCTCCATTCATCGCTAGAGACTGAAAAAATCGCGCGCGGCCTTGGCGCCGGCGGTTTTCTGGTAATCCTGATAATCGATCAATATAAGATCCGGCCTTTTTTCCGCAAGCCGCCTGGCCAGCTGGAACCGCTCGGCCGGATGCGTTTCGAGCCGCCGGCTCGCGATATATTTGAAGACCGTGCCGCAGGCCGGACAAGTTTTAGCATCGTAGGCATTAATACCCAACTCATTGCAAGAAGCGCAATTCCCGGTCAGATCCCCGATGATCAGAAGGCTCTTTTTAACCTCTTCGAGGTCGAACGGTTTGAAAGTCCTCAAATAATGCTGCGTCATCGTTTAGGTCCTTGGGGTTAGATCTTGGTCACCAGATCCCCAGCACGGACGCGGGACTTCACCTGCACGCCAAAATCATCACCCTTCTTGGCGATCA
>CAZGCC010000099.1:0-824 GCA_964524195.1 uncultured bacterium
CATTATGCGAACTGGGAAGGGCGTTCTCGATATTTACGAATATCAGGCTCGTAATTTTGGAAATGGAAAGCTGGATGTCGTCAACAAGGTCTTCAGGCCGATCGACCGTCAGGGGATGCCTCAAAACGATCGCATTATTGAGGACACAGCTCAGCTAATCTCGCTGGCTCTTGCGAGTAGAAAGATCTATCAATCTCTTCAGGGGACTAAAGTGGCCCAGGGAGTCATGGAGCTCTGGTCTAAAAGAGCCAATGTGGACCCTGCCAAGATTGAATTTACATCGACCTTGACCGCTTTCAGCATGTTCGATTTGTTTTTGACCGCTTCCGGGGTTAACCGCCCCATCGGCATGACGGGGACCGCTATGGGGGTTCGTACGCCCATGGAGGTGATGATGGGCCGTTCGGTTGATGCGGTGCGTCTTGCCGGAGAATCGTCGGCTTATGTGATCGAGATGTTAACGGCGGCACACGCGGTCAAGGACGGAACAAGAACAGCTCATGCATTTGAGGTTCGTAGCGATTTTAGATTCCATCGCGGAGCCATTTTAAAAGAAATTTTAGATCATCATAATAATAAGGTTGGGCTGAAGGACTCAAGCGGCGAGGGTGCTGCAAGACGGCAGTCTACCACGATAGCTCATATAGAGAATCAAGGTGACATCGAGTTTATTGGATCGGCGCTGACAAAGCTCGGGGTTCGTGTTTTTGTTATTGATGCGAATACCGGTATCGCGCGAGGCACGCAGACCCCGGATATGGTTCGTAGGGATTTTAACCGTGCAGTTCAAAAAGGTGAAAAAGTCGTATTGCTTATAAACCGGC
>CAZGCC010000099.1:834-1983 GCA_964524195.1 uncultured bacterium
TGTCGGTCTGGATTATCAGGCCAGGGCGAATTATCTTAATTTTGACAAAGGGCTTACCAATGAAGAATTCATGCAGGCGATCGGGCGCGTCGGCAGAACTATTAATGAAGGAGGGGGTGGGGCCCGTTTTGACAGTTATGTGAAGGTTTATTTAGATCGAAGTTTTATAGAATCACAGGTGATCCCTCTTAGAGGAGAATACGGAAAACAGCTGATGATTCATTTCCAAGGATTGCTTGCGAATCAATCTACAAGAGAGGGCCTGGTCTGGTTTCGCAGGGGCAATGAATTTAAGCTTTATACGGAAAACAAGGCTGAGCGAGCGCAACTGATGCGAGAGGGATGGAAGCAGCAGAGCGTTATCGATTTGATCGGACGAGCGAGGAGCGAAGGGGTTGCCAGGCTGAGCGGACAAGAGCAGCTGCTTTTGGCGACGGCGCTCACTTCGGCCGAAGTGGCGAACGGGACCGCCCAGGCGCTTGCGCATCAGCTTTTCACCTTCCGGTTGATGATCGACCCTGTTCGCTCAGCTTTTGATGCTGCTTTCCGTTCCGGAGATATGCGAGCGGTTAATGAACTTTCCCAACTGGATACTCAACTTCATCGCCATGAGAAGTCTTTTTATGATGTAACATCAAAGCCTGACCCAAAATATTCTTTCGGGGAAAGTTATATCCGGGGCGTGGCTTTCAGGACGGCTGAGACGACCCTTCGAGAATTCCAGGGATTCTTGCGTGGCGCGGGGCGCTACATCGGGAAAGATGCAAGGGCGGCGATTCAGGCAGGTATTGAAACCGCAAGCCAACTTATGATGCTTGTTACTCGCAACACGCCGGTCAATGCCGGGGCCGAGGTTTTTCAAGGCAATTTGACGGGGACACCCGAGCAGATAGCAAGGGGCTTGCTGGGGATCGGACTTCGGTTTAAAACGGATATTCTGCCGTTGCCTTCCGGTTCTCAGGATTCTCCTCGCGGAATCCAGGCGGTGGCGCAAGTAGCAACTAGCCATCTTTCAACAACCGAAAGTGCGGCTGTGCGTAGCGCTGAGGGGAATGCGAAGGCCCTGTCTGGGATAACCTCACAGAATCCAGTCCATATCAGGCTCGTAGGAGACAAGGGCGTGGTCGATGCCAACAGGACTCTCGATCT
>CAZGCC010000099.1:2086-4861 GCA_964524195.1 uncultured bacterium
GCCAGGCGGCGCGTTTGCCTTGAGTCCGGATTTTGAATCCGCGCTCCAATACCAGGCCCTTTCTGCGCCAGCGGAATTCGGAGTAGCGAGTGATGTCCAACGCGCTCTTTCGGTTGAACGATGGATAGGTCAGCATGAATTAAAAGCTGATGCTCTTGGGGCCATGTATCATCTTGTGCAGAGCGGCGAGTTGCCAAAAGTGGTGCAGGCCCTTTCTCAGGCAAAAGGCGATGACCGTTTTGAAATTCTTGCGCGGGCGTTGCCGGGAGTGACGGATGATATGGTTTTAAGGGACTTGGTGCAGGGGAGTCCTTTTGAACTCAATATTCTGGGATCCCTCGAGCAGTATTTTTCGGTACAGAAGAAAGCTGGGGATTGGATGGTGAAGCAAGGGCTGGGAAATGTTCTTGCGGGGGGAAGCGTTCACGGTCTTAATCTTGTTTTCGCAACGATCGCTGCCGATAGCGCGGTAAAAGAACCCGGGACCCGGCTCCGGTACCTCGCGGCCTCGGTGGCTGCCTCGCAGAATTTGGATCGGGGTATGCGTACCGCTGCGGCCCAACTTTTAAATTTATCGGACAAAGACCGAAAAGGCGACCTTCGTCTGATTGATCCGGAGAGGCCGATTTTAGCCTCCTACGATCTTTTAACAACAATCGCAGGGCAAGCCTTGATGTCGGGAAGGTTTGAAAATCTTCAGGCAAAATACGAAATTTTGAATAATCGGAACGCGCTCTTTCAGGCTCCGGCCGAAGCGGCGCCGTCCTATCTCTTCGAAGAGGTCGTCCGCTTGGCCGTGACCGAAGGGGAAAATCAGGAGGGAGTTGAAAAAGCGATCGAGTTATACAATGAATTGAATAGACAGGGGATTTCAGGAAGCTTGGCCGATGCGGCACATTTGGCCAAGGTCCTCGGATCTAAGGCGGTCGATACTTCCAGCACGATCGATAAGATCAAAGAGATCTTCGTCGGGGTCTCAAGCATTCCAGAGATATTGGAGATCCTGAGCGTGGTGGGGATCGATTTGGATCTGAACCTTGTCGGGCAAAGATTCTTGAAGGGCAACAAGGTTCTCGACATGCTGGGAAGGATACAGCTTGAGTTGACCGGGACGCCTGCCCTCGAAAGCTGGAAGTATCAGAATGGTATCTGGAAATTATCCATCAAGGAAAGCGACTCAACCGCATATGAGATCGAAGTGAGCCCCTATCGCATCGAAGGGAGAATGATCAAGGGAGGTGTGGAAATCGCTCCGTTCAGGATTGAAGATCAAACGGTGACCCTGCTCGGCATGGGGAATCTGCCGGATGGCGAGGGGGTCCGGATGGCAGTGCCGCTCGATGCCTTTCTCAAGATCCAAACGAAGATGGCGGGGGATTCGCTCCAAGTTGATTTTGCGGCGTATCGCGAGGATGCCGATGAATTTGCAAGGATTTTGGAAGGCTCCCAGGTCGCGGCTCGTTACAGCACTTCCGAAGGCGTTTTTGACAGGGCTTTAAGCTACAATCCTTCTGATGACAAACGGCGCAATGGCGCTTCGGTTCTCGTGATGGATAATGGCCAATCCTTTAATCTTCCCGGCCTCCCTCAGTTCGATGAAAGTGGTCATATTATCTGGAACTATGGGAAAGACGAATTCAAGCTTGTTTGTAAGCCGTCTATGTCGGAGGAGGGTGTTTGGAGCCTCAGTATGGATAGCTTGCATCCTGACATGCTCGTTTTTGCGGAACTTCGTGAGGAATCCTCCGAAATGACCCCCCAAGAAAGGGTCGAGGTTTTGAGCCGTAGGACAACGGCGTTTCAACAGCGGGTTGCAAGTGAGTTTTACGCGTTCTTGTCCGGTGAGGTCTCGAGGAAAGCTTTCGCGGCTTGGTGGAAGGGAAATCTCCGGGATCTTACGGATGACAATATTTTGGAAATGCTCAAGGGTTTTGCAAAGATCCAAAACCTTTCTACGGGTCTTGAGGTTATAGAGAAATTTCAGAAAATTCTGAATTTAAAGAACGAAACTTTGTCCCGGCTTACTGAGGCCGAAGCCGCGCAATACTTATACCAAGCGCTTATGCCCCAGATCGACGGAAAAGATACGGGGAATATTGTCCAGGCCGCGCTCGCTCTTTTTAAAGCGGATTCAAGATATGGAGAAAACGCGGAGAAGAAGCTGTATGAGAATCCGCTTATTCGCGTGATCCAGAGAATGTTGCGGGAAGGGATCAAGAAAGATCCGTCGCTCCGTGAAACCATCAAAGGATTTATGGAAGGTCATACTGATCCTAGCATTGCGGAATGGAAAAATTTTCTAGTCAAAAAAGGTCTGAACCGTGGCAGCGATTGGGATATGTTTAATCTTCATGAGCAGTTTCTGGCGTTTTTTGATCAAAATGTTGCCAAGATCGCTGAAGGCGCCAAGATCGATGTCAGCCAGGCTCTCAGGGTTTTACGAATGGCTAATACCAAGTGGGGGGATGTGCTGCAATATTCCCGTAATGAGTATTTCAGCAAGAACGGGAAGCTGGCTGAACGGATCTCGGAACTCCAAAAAGCAAAGAGCGACTGGGCGATTCACCGGGCCGCAGCAAAAATGGCGGCTTATTTTGTGAAAGAAATAAATAAAAATCCGAGAGCTAAGGCGCTTGATTCGAACGGCTTTCGGGAGGACCTTACCCGGCTTCTCGTAGCTGCAAAAAGCGAGAACGCTTTGGATAGCGTCGAGATCAGCTTTGGTTTTGCTTCTGAGATCGAAGAGATCAATGAGGTCGCCGAAAAAGTGCAGGC
>CAZGCC010000099.1:4871-5395 GCA_964524195.1 uncultured bacterium
GTGCAGGATAGATATGAACAGATCCTGACAGAAAATTCCGGGATCTCCAAGCTGGATGCGATGAGGCAGGCGCGTGGAGAGGTCAATGGAGCCTGGAAAAAAGAACATGGATACCGGGATTTCAAGATCCCTGTTTTCAAGCTTCGCGGGAAGGCGGCCGAGCAGCTCGGAAGCTTCTGGAGTCTTATGACCGAAAACTGGGTGCGTCAGTCCGGGGCGGAATCTCTGGCCTGGACGGAATTTGATGAGTCGGGCTCTGCTTCTGATAATATCTTTTCAAAGACCGGAATTTTTGTCATCGACGAAAACTGGTTTCATCAGTCCTTCGGCCACGAAGAAAAGCATTTGATCTTTCCTCGCGTAGGGTTGGCGTTGGATGTGGATGAGAAGCCAGGTGCTCGCGAGCGGGATCTAAGGGTTAGAGACTCAGATATTCGCGTTGAAGAGATCATGACCTTTCTCTATCAAGTTAAGACGAAGACCATCGACTGGCAGACCGGGAAGCCCTATGATTTCGAAATTCT
>CAZGCC010000099.1:5405-5672 GCA_964524195.1 uncultured bacterium
TGTTCGCAACACGAAGCGTTTGGGAGATCTGGTCGCATGGCATCATTTCAGTCCTGAAGAAATCCGGAATAAAATCGAAGCGGTTCAGGCCTCAATCGATGCAGCCGCGCCAAGTGTTGGGAGCGCAACGCCGGAAAGCGTCAAACAATTCGCCTTTTCCGTTCTCTTCCGCTCTCCGAAAGGGCTTACGGTTGAGGAATCTGTGGGAATGCCGGAAGCACCGACGCCTGCGGGCGAGCTGAAAAAACTTTTTGAGAATATTCTGAA
>CAZGCC010000100.1:0-2112 GCA_964524195.1 uncultured bacterium
CGGTCGTTAGGGTCACATAACTGAAATAAAAAAGATTTTGAGCCGTATTTTCCTGAAAATTGAACGCCCGCGGGTCAAAATAGTAAATGATCTGATACATCACGCCCCAGAAGATCCCCAGGAGAAGATAGATACAGATCCCGCCCTTGATGCTGTCCTGCGTCACTCTTTTGGCGTGAAAAAGGTAGCGAAAAAGATAATTCAGAAAGATCGCAAGGAAGATGATATAGACAAAATCCGCGAAAACGACCGTCTTTCCCGCCCAATCAGGCCGGAGATGTTTGGCGAAAAGATCGAGTGCAAACACCGAAAAGAAAATGGCTGCCGCTATCCAGAATCTTTTTGTGCGCTCAACCATAATACGAAGGATAAAAATATTTGAAACGGCAAAGATCAGCGCAAAAAACGCGGCGGCAATGCCTCCTCCCTCGTGCAGCCTCAGGAGAGGCGAAGCAAGCAGCAGGACAATGATGAGAATGAGAAGATAATTGAAGCGGTCCTGGAAAAACCGTTCGAATCTCTTTTCCAGGTCCAGCATTTTCCCCTAGGCCTCTTTTTTGGAAGAGGCGGCGCGGGTCAACTCGAACCGGTCAAGGAATTTTTCCTGGAACGCTTGCATGTAAAGAAATAGGCCGGGAGTCACAAAAAGCGTCACGACCTGGGAAAAAGCAAGTCCGCCGACGACCACCAGACCGAGAGGAATACGGGAAGAACCGTCCGCGCCATATCCCAACGCGATGGGAACCGCTCCCATGATCGCCGCAAGCCCCGTCATCAGGATCGGACGGAAACGAACAACGCTCGCATCATGGATCGCGTCGAAATTGCTCTTTCCTTCCGCAAGCCCCTGATTGGCAAAGTCCACCATCATGATCCCGTTCTTCGCCACGATCCCGAGAAGCATAAAGATCCCGACATACGCATATAGGGACATTTCTGAGTGGAAGATCCAAAGGGTTGCCAAACCGCCAAGCGTTCCGACCGGAAGCGTTGTAATGATCGTGAAGGGATGCACATAGCTTTCGTAAAGAATACCCAAGATCACATATTTGATAAGGATCGCGATAAAGATCAGGAGGGTCAGGCTGGCCACCGCATCCGCAAATTCTTCCGCTTCGCCCTGAAGTTTTCCGACCACTTCTGGAGGAAGGACTTTTCGGGATATCTCGTCGATGAATTTTGTCGCATCCCCGAGAGGGACCCCTTCTTTGAGATTGAAAGAGATCGTTCCCGCGTTCAGCTGCGAGTCATGCGGCACATTTTGGGGGGTCACGATCTCGGTCCATTCCAGAACGGAACTCAAAGGCACCATGGCTCCCGTCGCGCTCGCCTTCACATAAACGCGCGCAAGGTCTTCGGGGACTCTTTGGTACTCTTTTTCAAGCTCCACGATCACCTGATATTGATCGATCTGGGTCTTATAAAGCGTCACTTTGCCCTGGGCGTAAGCAAGTGACAAGGCATATTCGATATCCTGCGCGGTGATCCCCAAAGTTGATGCCCGATCCCGCAAGATCTTCGCCTTCAAGGTCGGCAGGGTCAGCTTGACGCTGTTTTGAACATCCACAAATCCGGGATGCGCCCGGAATTCTTTTTCAAGCTGCATGGCGCTCGCATAAACTTTTTCCTGATCCGCGCCACGGATGGTGTAGGAATATTTGCTCCCCGAAGCGGTGCTTTCACCGCCGGTGCTGATCTCAAGGGACGGCGTTGCTTTAAGAAACGCGAACCCGCCGACGACTTTGGAAAGCTTGCTGCGGATCGAGGCCAAAGCCTTTGCCATGGGAAGTCGTTTTCCCACGGGCTTGAGCACGATATGAATGAATCCGGTGCTCTGGTCAGAACCGGGTTGAAGTCCGGAAGCGGTGATCATCTTTTCAATATTGGGATCGTCCTCAAGGATCTTGTTCACTTGCGCTTGGAACTCGCGCGCCTGTTTGGTGGAGGTTCCTAGAGGCATCAGCGTACCGCCCATGATCGCGCCGCTGTCTCCGTCCGGAAGGAATGTTTGAGGCAGCACATTAAAAAAGTAAACGGTCCCGCCCAGACAGATCACCCACAGCACGATCGTGATCAAAGGCCTCATCAGGATCTTTCTGAGAAGATTGCTGT
>CAZGCC010000100.1:2122-5622 GCA_964524195.1 uncultured bacterium
TCCCTCCCCTTCTTCTTTCGCTTTGAGCATTCGCGCGCACATCATAGGACTGAGCGTAAGCGACACGACCCCTGAGCAAAGGATCGTGACCACCACAGTGATCGCGAATTCCCTGAAGATGCGACCCACAACCCCTCCCATAAATACCAGCGGGATGAAGATCACGGCGAGCGAAAGGGTCATGGAAATAATCGTGAAGGTGATCTCCTGGGCACTTTTAATCGCGGCCGGAAAAGGCTTCATCCCCTGCTCGATAAGACGAACCGTGTTCTCAAGCACGACGATCCCGTCATCCACGACGAATCCGACCGCAAGGATGATCCCCATAAGCGACAGGTTATCCAGGCTGAAGTTAAGGGCCTTCATGACCAGGAACGAAGCGATGATGGAAACCGGCAAGGTCATCGCGGGAATGATCGTGTCCGACAAACGGCCAAGAAAAATAAAAATGACGAGGATGACCAGCACGAGCGCGATCAAGATCGTGTTCTTCACATCGTCGATGGATTCGATGATCGATTCGGATTTATCGTAATAGATGCCGAGCTGCACCGATCCCGGGATCTCGAGTTTGAGAGCTTCAACCGTTTGCTTGATCCGTTCAGCCAGACCGACGGTATTCGATCCGACCTGCCGGAAGATGGGTACAAAAGCCACACCGGTGTGCATTTTCTCACCCGGTTCTTTGGAGGCCATGACATTGACCACATCGTTTTCCGTACTGTTAACGCAAGTCCCAATATCCCGCAACCGGATAGGCGCTCCATTCCGGTAAGCCACGATCAGCTCTTCATATTCCCGGGCATCGGTCATCTGCCCCTGAGGTTGGATCGAGAAGGTGCGCATATTTCCGTTCAAACTTCCCCCGGGGATCGTGACGGTGCCTTTCTGGACCGCCGCCGCAATTTCATTCAATCCGATCCCATAGGCAGCCACCTTGGCGGGATCCACCTGAACACGGATCGCGGACTGCGAACCATAGACCTGGACCTGCGAAACGCCCTCGATCATCGAGATCCTCTGACCAATCGTCCGGTTCGCATAATCATAAAGCTGGCCGGGGGTCAGACTGTCGGAAGTGACCATCAAGTACATGATCGGGGTGTCGGAAGGATTTGTTTTTGTATAAGTCGGCGGCGCGGGAAGATCGGTCGGAAGATTCGCCTGCGCGCGCGAAATGGCAGCTTGAACATCCGGCGCCGCAAGATCCACGCTCCGGTCCAGATCAAAAGTCAGCATGATCTGAGTTTGGCTGTCGGTATTGGTGGAAATGATCGACTTAAGCCCCGGGATCTGCATGAACTGACTTTCCAGAGGGGCCGCAACCGTGGAGGCCATTGTATTGGGATCGGCTCCGGGATAGGCGACCGTGACCGTGATCACGGGAGAATCGACTACGGGAAGATCGCTGATAGGCATGCTAAAAAACGCGGCGATACCAAAGAGCATGACAAGCACCATGACCAGCATCGTCATGATCGGTTTTTTGATAAACCCTTCGCTAAAACTCATCGTCTTTCCTTTTTAAGCCGCGAAATGCGTCGCTTGCGGTATGCAGACCTCTGTATTATTTGTTCGCGTTAGACGCGGCGCGCTGCGCCGGAAGATCCGGTTGCGTTTCCTTAACCGGCACGCCGGGGCTCAATCCTATTTGACCGCTGGTAACGACCTTCTCCCCCTTCTTGACACCGTCCTCCACCACAATATCGTCCCCTTGACGGCTACCGGTCTGGAGGATCCTGAGATCCGCCTTGTTGTCCGGCGTTACGACAAAAGCAAAAGGTCCTTTTTGTCCTAATTGCGCGGCCGAATAAGGGATCAACACGGCGTCCTTCTGGATCCCCAGGATCAATTTCACATAAACGAATTGACCCGCCCACAAAGCGTTCCCTTCGTTGGGAACGATGGCCCTGAGAGAAATGGTCCCGGTCGTATTGTCGATGGTGTTTTCAATAAGCTTCAACTCCCCGACATAGGATCTCCCATCATCAGGAACCCGGACTTCCGCTTTCAAAATGCCCGCGGCCATGGCGCTTCGGATCGCTTGAAGCTGACGGTCTGTTACCGTGAAATCCACATAGAGTGTATCGATCGCTTTGACATTAGCCAGCGTCGGACCGTTATTGGCAAGCACGATATTGCCCGGGTCCACAAGAACCTTCCCCGTCACTCCGTTCACGGGAGATTTGATGGAGCAATAGTCCAAATTGATCTGTGCTAAAGCTAATTCGGCCCTATCAAGGGTAAGTTTCGCTTGTGCCGCATCCACATCCGTTTCGTATTTTTCAAAATCCTGCTGGGACACGAGTTCCTTGCTGGCAAGCCCCCGGTTCCGCTCCAGCGTATCTTTTTTCATCTTCATATCCACTTCATCCGCCTGCAAAACCGCTTGGGCTTTTTCCAGCGCGGCCTTGTATTCCGAAGGATCGATGGTAAAAAGAAGATCTCCTTCCGCGACCCGCTGCCCTTGTTTGAAATGAGCCTGAAGGATCTTGCCGGTTACCTGGGATTTGATGTCGACATTGACAAGCGCCGCTAAGTTTCCGAAGGCTTCAATGTAGAAAGGAACATCCTTTTGGATGGCAACGGCGGTTTGAACCGGCCGGGGCGACATGGCGGGGGTCTCTTTTTTCCCGGAACATCCGCTCCCCAAGATCAAAAGAGATACCGCAAAGAACCAACTGGCGCAAGTCCGGAGCCTCATAGGGAATGATCGCATTTTATGATTTCTCCTATCTTCTGAATTAATTTAGAGCGTGACAGAACCCGTCTCAGCGCGGGTGGCATCTGTTCTCTCACTGATCGTGCCGGTCGCGTAAGCCACCTGGGCGAAGCTGGTATAAAGTTCTTTCCGCGAATTGATCACTTGGCTCCGGGCGTCCGAAAGATCTGATTCGGCATCGAGGAGGTCCAGGATGCTTTTGAGGCCCGACTTGTAACCGTCCATGCAAAGATCGTAGGAGCCTTGCGAAGCATCCAGGTAAGCCTTGCTGGCCTCAAGCTTCTGGATCGCCGTCACAAAATTATAATAGGCATCCCAAACATCCGCGGTGGCGCTCAGTTCTTTTTGCCGTAAATTTTCAAATTCGGCATCGGCATCGGCCTGAGCGGCTTTGATCTTGGAAACCGTATCGAAACCCTCGAAAAGAGGCCAGTTGACGCTCACCCCGGCCCCATAACCGTAGTTGTGCTGGGTGTCATAATTCAGCCCATGACGGCCAAAATATTTATACCAATCGTTCGATCCTGCCACTTGAGCATCCAGAGTGGGCCAGAGGTCGGAACGGGCGCCCTTGACCGCGGCGATCTTCGCAGCAAGACTGGCACGACCTGCCGCGATATCGGGGCGTTTCGCCAGACCTTCTTCGATCAATTGGCCCACTTCCCTTGGGCCCACTTTGAATTCCACATCTTTTTGCGGGAGCATGATATTCAGCGGCGTCCCTGCGGGGAAACCCAGAACTTTTGAGAGACCTCCCTCCGCGGTCTTCAGATTCCCT
>CAZGCC010000101.1:0-5597 GCA_964524195.1 uncultured bacterium
GGGTCGCATGAGCTCCTATGTGCTTATTCTGATCCCCTTTGTGCTTGCCGCTGGATTATATTTCCTCGATACCAAGAATTTTACTTCTTTTCTGGCTTCCGAACCTGGCCATCTAGTGCTCATGCTGAACGCTTTGGTCATGGTTGTCAGCTTTTTTTGGATGCAGGCCATCGTGAATTTAAAAGAATAGAGCGATCATGATCATCCTGGTTTCACTGCTTCTGGCGCTTTTTGTCACAGGTTTGGGCTGGTGGTTCGCGTTGGGTATTTCCAAACGAAAGGGTTTGAAAGCCCGGGCTACGGCCGCATTTACACCCGAACAGTGGAAGCCGGAACCGGGAGGGTCTTTTAAAAGCACAAGCCAAAAGAGCACTGTAACATTTGAAGATTGCGGCAAGAGCCGTTTTAAGCAAGGCCTTTTTCTGGCGGGAGTGCGGTCCAGGAACCGGTTTAATTTTTATGTGTTTGTCCGGCGATGCGTCATCGGGGTGCCCTTTTTTTACCTCGCCCATGAGTTTTTTTTAAACCGTCTGGATGCGACCGTTTTGATCCGTGCGGTTGTCGCCTTTCTGGGCTTCTTTTTTGCAAGTCAGGCTGCTGCCCGTAGCTTAGGCGCTCGGCGCCAAAAGAGGATCAAGCGGAGCATTCCGGAATTTTTTGATCTGATGATAGTCTGTTTCGAGGCGGGGCTCAATTTCGTTTCGGCGCTTCCTCGTATCATCAAGGAGTCCAATGTTGATGAGCCTCTGGTGAAAGAACTGGATACGCTTCATTCCGAGTACCTGGCAGGGCTTCCTCTTGCCACAGCCTGCGAGCGGACCGCCGTCAGATGTCAGGTCCCGGAGCTTTCCAGGATCTTGAACGCGATCGTTCAGTCAGACAAAATGGGCTCCAGTTTGGGCGCAACGCTGCGCGTGTTAGTGATGGAGTTGAGAGATAAACTCAAACAGAACATGCGTGAGAGGGCTTACAAGATACCCGTGAAACTAATTTTTCCCATCGCATTGATGTTGGTGGGAGTGCTCTTGCCCCTTCTGTTCGGATCGGTGTTCTTTAATTTGATGACAGCTCTTGAATCCATAGGGTAGTTTGCGAAATGATCTCGGATGCTCCGATGCCGAAAAAAGTCGGGGGCCTTCAAA
Source organism: uncultured bacterium (assembly GCA_964524195.1). Lineage (GTDB taxonomy): Bacteria > Omnitrophota > Omnitrophia > Omnitrophales > Aquincolibacteriaceae > Aquincolibacterium. The sequence goes on from CAZGCC010000101.1 coordinate 1,143, forward strand.
AGGATGGAGAGGGGAATGACATGATTGAAAGGAGGCTTGTCAATCAAGCCCGGAAAACGGTTTTGGCGGAAAGAATCTGTTGTTGCTGGGATTTTTGGAAGCGTACAATAGGGCTGTTAGGGAAGGCGAAGATATCTCCGACCGAAGCTTATTGGCTCATGCCCTGCCGCTCGGTGCATACTTTTGGGATGGCCTATCCCATAGACCTTTTTGTGCTGGATCGGAAAAATCGGGTTATTGCGATCGTTGAAAAAATGAAGCCGAACCGTGTTTCGCGGTTTTATCCTAAAGCTCGATCAATACTGGAGTTTGCCTGGGGCCCCCATAGGGATTGTGAGATTGGGGATCAACTGAAGCTGGAAGAGATGCCATGATTTTTCATTTGAAGCTTAAAAACAGTCGAGGGCAAGCATCGATTGAAGTTGCGATCGCCGTCATTTTGCTGATCGCGCTCCTTCTTTTTGCCTGGGATATGACCATGGTGGGCTACAACTGGCCCGGTCTTCAGTTCGCGGTCAATGAAGGTTTAAGGGCTGCCACGCAAAGTAGCGAATTCAATGCGGCGGATGCTGAGGATTATACGCGAACCGTTGCAGGTCGTTTGGGAATTTTCGATCCCACCGTGGTCGCTTCATTATCCGGTGGGATGATTTCGATCCGCGCCGAAAAAACGGTGAATTTTACTCCTTTGACGCGGACGGTATTCCAATTATCCGGTCTCGGGGATGGATTTACCGTGCACGCCTTTGCCCAACGAAGACAAGAACCGGGAGGGCTCTAGGATGAGGAGGGATCGTCGCAAGCAGCGGGGACAGGCGCTTATCGAGTTCATGATCTTTTTGCCGCTGACCTTGATTTTTGCGCTTAGCCTTATTGAGGTCGGGATGATATTCAACACCTCGCAAAGAGTGACCAATCTCGCGCGGGAAGCGGCAAATACCGGCCTGCGCCTTTGCGGGGAGGAGGATCCCGCCAATGTTGAGAACTGTCTCAGGAATAACGCTTTGCCGGTCCTCATGGATTCAACCGCTCCTGAGACTTTCCGGGATTTTTCGACCCGGGGGCAGATCATGATCAGCGCTTATTACTGGAACCAGGATACTGGGGTTTTGATAGAGGCGGGATGCGTTTCGGACGGGAAATCGAGCAGTTGCAATAGCCGTTTGAATGAGGGTTCCTTTGGAGCATTGGATAAGTCTCTTGCTTTGATCTTTGTGGGTGAATGTCTTGTTGACTACAAATCACTTATGAATCTTAATTTCTTCACCGTTCCTTGGGCGATCTATGACTACGCTGTTTTTTAAAAAAAAGGCTCGCAGATCCGACCGCGGGCAGACAACGCCTGTTTATTTGATTTTGCTTGTGGTCATTCTCATGATGGCGGGTTTTGCGGTCGACATCGCCAACTTCTTTTTAGCACACCAAAGGCTGAAAAAAGCCGCTGATGCAGGAGCCATAGTCGGCGCGATGCTTTTGAAGGAAGGCGGGTATGAAAATGATTTTGTCGAAGCGCAAGCCCAGGCGGTCGCTAGTTTTAATTTTAAGGAAACGGCGCTTTGGAAAAATGTTGTTTTTAATGCAACTGTGAATTCTGAAGGTCTTAACTTTGGAATTCGCGTTGACGGTCAATCTGATATGATGACCTTGTTTTTCAGGATCATCATGGTCGATAAGATGACGGTGCGAACCACTGCTCAAGCCGCAAGTTCCGAGACCCGACCCGCTAGGCTTGTTATCTAGTTCTCTCCTCTCTTTCCTTATCCGGGTGTGACATCCGGTGGGCGAAATTGTTCTGCCTGACACTTAAAGGAAAAGATGCTTTTTCGATCCTAGAGGGGGGGGCTAAACGGAGCTTCGATGAGGCTAGGTGTAAACAACGATCTCTTCACGGCGCATGATCTTTTGAATATTCTCAACAGACTCGCCGCTCACCGGAGCTTTTTTTTCCTCATTGTAATTGATCTTTGTTTTGGCCCGGGGAGGCGGGAGAGGAAGTTGCTTGGGTCTCTCGAAGGTTACTTTAGGTGTTTCGGGAGATTTTTTGTCCTTCGCTGCGCCCGAGACCGGAAAGGTTTGAAACTTTTCATCTTGCGTTATCACTTCCCGCATCGTATCGGCTTGATGATCGACATAAGGTCCCGCGAACACACCGACACTCTTTTCTGCTTTCTTCGCAGTTTCTGGTGACGCATATTCTTTCTTATTAGCGGCTTGAAACGGTGTGACGAGATGCGGCACGATAATGACAAGAAGATCGAGATCCGTGCGGTTATAGGTGGTTCCTTTAAAAAATTTTTCGATCATCGGAATATCGCCCAGGATCGGTATCTTGGTGTGAGTTTCTCCAATGCGTTGAGTGACCATCCCGCCAATGACCAGCATTTCGTTGTCTTTGAGTTCCGCGACCGTTTTGTGAGTGCGATTCAGTGTTCCGGGAATGGGGCTGACGCTGTCCGCGATCTTGACAGTGTGCGATTCATCGATCTCGCTGAGTTCGGTGGTGATCTGTAAGTTGATCACATCGTTATTGATCACGCGAGGCGTGAAGGTAAGTTTAGTCCCGTAATCCTTATAAGTCACGGAAATATAAACATCTCCTGCGTTCTGGGAGTAAGTGGGGATTGGAAATTCTCCGCCCACAAAAAACGAAGCTTCCTGACCGTCCTTGGCCAGTAAATTGGGCCGGGCCACGATCTTTGCGATCCCCTTATCGACCAGCCATTGCAAAGAAACATTGTATTCGTTGTTCACGGTTGCAAAATTAATGTCAAAGTTCGGATCGGTGACCGTGGCAAAGGCCTCTCCGAAACCGAAAGAGTTGTTTTTGCCGTTCCGTGTGATGACGCTCAAGGTATTGATCCCAAAGTCTTCGCTGGCGGTCCGATTGACCTCCGCGAGCCGGACCTCCAAGAGGATCTGCTTTGGATTTTTAATTTCAACGAAGCTCTGAATGCCTCCCTGGATCTTGGCGGCGGCTTCATTGATCTGAGTCAGGGTTTGGGAGTTTGTCGTGGTCCCGAAAATCGCGACGCTATCGTTATAGGGAAGGATCTTGAGTTCCGCTTTGGGATCGATCCCCATCAGGATCTCGCGGAGCTGATCGATGTCGATGATGGAGATCAGGTTGTAGGAGGTTGTGTTGTATTGAGTGTCCCAAATGATCAGATTCATTCTCCCGACGCCTTGAGCATGCATCAGGATCTCCTGTGTTCCCAGCGGGAGAGCATCGCAAATTTCCGGACGGGAGATCGAAATACGGGCGATGGGGCGATCGAAACGAAACACTTGGCTTGTTCCGGTCACGATATAAAGAGTTTCATTTTTTTGTTGATCGTAACCGGTCCACTGAAGGTAACGGACGGGAGGTGTTTTAATCGAATCGGGAGTTTTATCCGGATCATCATTGTTATTGGAGGGTGTAAGCATCTGAGCAGGGGGGAGATTGATGCCCACCTGGGCAGAATTTTGCGCGAATGCGGGGGTTGGCATAATTAAAAGAACCACAAGCATTGAAATGAGAATATTTTTTTTATGCTTCATGTTGTCGCCGCCGCTTTTTCAGTGGTTTTGTTCATGACTTCTCCCGTTGCTTTCCCAACGGCGTTCAGTCCGCTTTGTATACCAATACCGCTGCTGGCAGGTTGACTTTTCTGTGTGGCTGGGGCCCTGGCGCTCCCGTATGTGTCAGCTCTTTGCTCATTGGTGCCGCGGATAACCTCTATTTGGCCAAAGGAGGGCAGGAATAGGGGTTTTCCTTCCTTTTCCTGGAGAAGAACCAGTCTTAATTTGCCACGGCTTAGGGCCCCAACGATCACTTCTCCTTCTGCAGGTGTTAGGGCCACTTGGATGGCTCTGATAGGTTCGTTGTTTGGTTTGTCGATCATGGTAATCATGCATGAAAAAACAAGCGTGATCTGTTGCTGTTGGCCTCTGTAGTCGGGGATATAACCCATGATATTGACATATTTTCCAGGGGCGATCTGAAGCGGGATGTCGTTGATCTGGTTCGCCTGGAGCATCACCCCTCCCATGCCTGCGGGGATCGGATAGACCATTTTCATGGGATCCGTTTCTTCTTCAGCTTTTTTGGGTTCTTCTCTCCGGGTGGCTGAGCGTCGAATCTTATCCCATTGAAGAATATTTTCGTTAGCGGTAAGACCTACTACATCCTGAATTTGAAAAAAAAGATCTTCCTTGTTGTGCTGGATCGGCATTGGGGCTGAAATCGTCAAATTATCGCTCGTAATAACATGATCCTTCGGAATAGGGACGCTTGCCAGCACATAAGAATGCTTAGGCTGGGAAACGCTGTTCAGGTAGTTCAGAATCAGCGTAAACGCAACAATTCCGATTAAAATGGATCCGATTAGGATAATTCTTTCTTGTCTCAAAAGAGCCTCTCTCCAGAGTCATTTTGATGGTTGTTTCCGCTATAGATTTTCGACTAGATGGGGG
>CAZGCC010000102.1:0-5502 GCA_964524195.1 uncultured bacterium
ACTTCATTATCCCCGCTTTGAAGCGGAAGATGGATATGCGGACAAAGTTTTGGAATACTTCCGAAAGCTTCGCGAAGCGGCTCCCCAAGATCCATGAGCTCGATCGAACTCAGACGGATCCGTTCGATGCCTTGGACTTTTGCGCATGCTTCGATCACGCCCCGTAAATGATCCTGACGGCCTTGCGCAGGCGCATTTCCCTTCAGATCAAGACCATAAGCCCCGAGCTGAATACCGGTCAGGATGATCTCGCGATAGCCGCCATCCCGCAGACGGACCACTTCCTCCAGGATCTCTTTCATGCCACGACTCCGGGAACTTCCTCGGACGATCGAAACCTTACAAAAACTGCAGGCGTGATTGCAACCGTCCTGGATCTTCACATAAGCACGGGTTTTCCCCTCAGACCGGGAAACCGATAGCGGCATAAAAGTTTCGGGGACATTGGCTAGCGGAAGACCCGAAAGCTTCTCAAAAATCACCGATTTCTCTTGATTTGAAAAGATCAGATCGACTTCGGGCATGGATTCGATCTCGGAGCGGTTCTTTTCCACATAACACCCGGTGACCGCGATTTGCGCGGAAGGATGTTCGCGCCGAAGCCGTCTTATCCAATAGCGGCTCGTCCGGTCAGCATCCTGCGTGACCGTGCAAGTGTTCACGACCACCAGATCACAAGGCTCACCTCTTTGGCCTTCGATATCCCGGAAACCTTTTTGCTCCAGAGCTTCGCGCATCGCCTGGGTTTCGTATTGATTGACCTTGCAACCCAGCGTATAGAACCGGACATTTTTTGCTGCAGAGGAATGCGCTGTCATGATCATGCGGAGAGAATGCCTGAGAATCTGAGCGCGGCAACGATGCCGATAAAAGCCGTATCAGCCTTAAAAAGGACTTCCCCAAGTTCAACTAAATGCAAATTCTTCTCTCGTCGGTGCCATTGGACCCACCGGATCTCCTCTTCGGAAAAACCGCCTTCCGGTCCGATGAAAAGATGGATCGTCTTGATCTTACCCTTAAGCGCCCGGACTGCATCAAACCAATGGGGAAAAGACATGGAGCCGATCCCGGGATGGAAGATCGCGATCGTTTCTTCCAGCGGGATTTTTTCCACAGCTTCTTTGAGACTCTGAGGCGCTTCCACGCGAAGGATCTTGAGATTCCCGGACTGCTTGCTGGCCTCGCGCGCAATACGGTTCCATCGCTCGAGAATCTTGGAGGTCTTCTCCTCCGCGATCTTGATCTCACAATGTTCGGAAACGATCGGATGGAACTCATGAACCCCGAGTTCCTGGGCTTTTTCCACCAACAGATCCGTCTTCCCCTTCCGAAGCATTGCAGGGTAGACCCGCAAAACGATACTATCGTTAAAAGAGCCCGTTTTGATGAGCACTCGCTGGATTTGAAGACAAGCGCGGCCATCCGCCAAAAACTCTCCCACCAGCGCTTCGGCCTCGCTACCCTGTCCATCAGTCACAAGACACGCATCCCCTGGCTTAAGACGAATGCTGTCGCGAAGATGGTGCGTTTCAGCGGGATCCAACCTCAGATCATGAGGCGTATTTTGCAAGGTCTGCGAAGTGAAGAATCGCCGTAATTTCCTGGATCGTTGATTTTTCAGCATAGAGCATCGCTCAGTTCACAGAAGTTCACGCAAAACAAAAGGGACAGTCCCGATCGATCGGGACTGTCCCCGGAACATTTTAAAACATAAATAGACAAGATCTACTTCTTCGCAGGAGCTTCTTTCTTCTTGGCTTCGGGGGCGACTCCCTCTTTACCCTCTTCTTTCGGCTTCTTGTGACGGACAACATTCTGGGCCAATGGACCCTTTTCCCCCTCAGCGATATCGAACTCAACTTCCTCGTCGGGATTGAGCCTCTTGTAGCCCTCGCCCTGGATCACGGAATAATGGACGAAGATATCGCGGGTCTCGCCTTCCTTGGTCAGAAATCCGAAGCCCTTCACATTGGAAAACCATTTTACTTTGCCCTTTTCCGCCATACCTTCCTCCTTGAAATCTGCACAATGAACTTTCGCGCCGCAGACAATCCGGGCGCGCCCTGCGCTTTCCTATTTCACCTTGATCTTCAAAATGAGCCCGGGTTTGAACACCACAACTTTTTTTTCAGGGACTGTCACTTCTTCGCCGGTCCTGGGATTACGCCCCAAACGGCCGCGGCGGGTCTTCACTTTAAAAACACCAAAATTCCTGAGCTCCACGGTTTCGCCGCGCTGAAGGCTTTCGGAAACTACATCGAGGGTTTTCTGGACGATCTTCTTGACATCGATCTGGGTGAGATTTGTTTCATTGGAAACTTTCATCACGATATCTTTTTTAGTCAAGTGCCCACCTCCTCTGCCCCGTTAGAGATTCCAAGGACCTGAACGGGTATTTGTTCATTAAAAATGCGAACATTTATCAAAAAATAAATTCTACTTTTCCGTCAGATCCCTAACGGGGTAAATCCAAGAAGCAAAGGAATTTTCATCCAACTGCTTGTCCTGTTTGAAGATGCAGAAAAATAGCAAATCAGCGGACCTTTGTCAAGGATTTAACTTGTAACCTCAAGCAATATCGGGGGTTAACTCTTTTTTCCATGAATTTTTCATCGAAAATCAATACGGAGGATAATTCGGGGCTATGAGCGGATCTTGACGGAGTTTTCACCAAGCAACCGTTCGAGCTCCTCAAAGAGGACATCGGAAGTGGCCACTTTAAGATTATCTCCGGAATCCAGAACTGTCATGCGTCCTTTGGGATCCTGAAGCGTCAGATAGACCGGCGTACCCCCCTTGTGTTTGATGAGAATCTTTCTTACTTCCTGAAGCACTTCGGCTCCCAGCCCGGCGGTCTTGAGGTTGATAGCGATCATCCGTGTGTACCGTTTGGGCACTTCGTCGAGCGGGACGATCTCATCGGCTAAAAGCTTGGCCACATCGTCACGGGCGTCGACTTTGCCCTTCACAAAGATAAGCGCGTCCTTTTGGAGCAGTGTCCCCGCGGCCTTAAAAACGCTCGGGAAAACCACAGTCTCACAAGAACCGTTCAGGTCCTGAAGACTAAGAAACGCCATTTTATCGCCTTTTTTGGTCAGGATCTCTTTGATCGTATCAATGATCCCGCCGATCGTTACTTCGGCCTGATGGTTGAACTCGGAAAGATTGGCCGTCGTCGCCGTCGCATAGCTTTTAAGGATCTTGGCGTATTTTGAGAGAGGATGGGACGAAACATAAAAACCGATCAATTCGCGCTCATACGCCAGTTTTTGATTCTCGGGCCACTCCGGGATATCCGGAACCGCGGCCTGTTGGTCATGAAAGCCCTCGTCCGCCCCCCCACCCTTCCCGAAAAAGGAAAGCTGCCCGCGACTCCGGTCTTTTTGGATATTTGCCCCCATATCCAGAACGGTGTCAAGCATCGCCATAAGTTGGGAACGATGGTGCTTCCATTCATCGAACGCTCCGCATTTGATTAGGCTCTCCAGCACTTTATGATTGCAGGTCCTGAGATCCACGCGCTGGACAAAATCAAAAAGCGAGCGGAAGGGCCCTTCCTTCATCCGGGTTGCGATGATGGATTCGATCGCCGTGGAGCCGACATTCTTGATGGCCGCGAGCCCAAACCGGATATAATTTCCAATGCAGGTAAAATCCGAGAAACTTTCGTTCGCTGCGGGCGGCAGGACATCGATCCCCATCTTCTTGGCGGCTTCAATGTATTGAACCACCTTGTCGGTATTATTCATTTCCGAGGTCAGAAGCGCGGTCATGAACTCCACGGGATAATGGGCTTTGAGATAGGCAGTTTGATAGGAAACCGCCGCATAAGCCGTCGAATGGGATTTATTGAAGCCGTACCCAGAGAAGAAATCGATAAGTTCCCATATTTTCTCCGCGACTTTTTCCTTCGCGCCCCGCTTCATGGCGCCATCCATGAACGCCTTTTTTTCTTTCGCCATCACTTCCGGGATCTTTTTCCCGATGGCGCGCCTGAGCGAATCAGCCTGGGCCAAAGTGAACCCTGCGAGGTCACTCACGATCCGCATCACCTGCTCCTGATAGAGAATGACGCCGTAGGTCTCTTTAAGGCTCGGCTCAAGCGCCGGATGATCGTACTTGATGAGTTTGGGGTCGCGCATGCGCTTGATGAAATCATCCACCATGCCGCTTCCGAGCGGTCCTGGACGATAGAGGGCCAGGAGCGCCACAAGGTGCTCGAATTTGTTCGGCTTCATTTTCTTCAAGAGATCGCGCATCCCCGAACTTTCAAGCTGGAACACCCCGAGCGCGTCACCCTTGGCAAGCATCTCATAGGTCTCGGGATCGTCTTCCGGAAGCTTCGCGATATCAATTTTCACGCCGCGCATCTTCTGGACGATCTTGACGGCTTCATCGATCACCGTCAGCGTTTTAAGGCCCAGAAAATCCATTTTAAGGAGGCCGATCTTTTCCAGGTCCTTCATCGTATATTGGGTGCAGATCTGGTCCTCGGTCTTGTAAAGAGGCACATGCTCGGTAAGTGGCGCATCCGAGATCACCACGCCAGCCGCGTGGATCGACGCGTGCCGCGAAAGTCCCTCAAGCGCTTGCGAGGTCTCGATCAACTGAGCCATCCGGGCATCGGTCGCGACCATCTCCTTAAGCGCGGGCTCCCGTTCCAGGGCTTGCTTGAGCGTGATCTTAAGCTCCAGCGGGATCAGCTTCGCGATACGGTCGACTTCCCCATAAGGGATCCCCATCACCCGTCCGACATCGCGCACGGCCGCTTTGGCCGCCATCGTCCCGAAGGTGATGATCTGCGCCACGCTTTGTGTCCCGTATTTGCGCTTCACATAATCGATCACTTCATCGCGACGCTCATAGCAAAAATCAATATCAATATCCGGCATACTTACGCGTTCGGGATTAAGGAATCGCTCAAAGTAGAGGTGATGCCTGATCGGATCGATATCCGTGATGTAAAGGGCGTAGGCCACGAGACTTCCCGCTGCCGATCCGCGCCCCGGCCCTACCGGGATACCCTTCTCGCGGGCAAAACGAATGAAATCCCAGACGATCAAGAAGTAACTGATATAACCCATTTTGCTGATCAGTGTGATCTCGGTCCGCAAACGGGTTTCATATTCCGCAGGGATCTCCCCGCCGAACCGTTCCCGGAGGAACCTGAAGCAAAGCTCCTCCATATACTGGACCTGCGTTTTCCCGTCAGGCGGCGCGAACTGCGGCAGAAAGATCTTGTTGAAATCGAGTTCGAGATTGCAGCGCTCGGCGATCGCGATCGTGGAGCGGATCGCCTCGGGAAGTTCCTTGAAGAGACTTTTCATCTCCTCCGCGGAGCGCAGATAATACTGATCGCCTTGATAGCGCATGCGGTTCGGTTCATCCAGTTTCGAACCGGTCCCGATACAGATCAGCGCGTCATGCGCCATCGCCTGGTTCTGATGGATGTAATGAACATCATTGGTGGCGACCAGACCGATCTTGAGGTCTTTGGCGATC
>CAZGCC010000103.1:0-5482 GCA_964524195.1 uncultured bacterium
AGACTGGATCTTCGAGCCCGAAGATTCCATGCGGCTTCTTCTTGAGATCTTCAAGTTGGGTTCTGCGCAGGGGATCCCGTTCCATGATCATCCGCTCGCTGTAGGGGCTTGCGGCGCTATTTTGTATTACCTCAAAGATCATTTTCACAGTGCGCTTGATCATGTCCAGAAACCGCGGCTTTTTAATGCCGCGCAGTTCATGGTGCTCGATCGCCAGGCCCAGCGAAGTCTGGAACTTGTAGCGTCCCAGAACGGCCGCAAGGATTACGGCACTCTTCTTTCGGTCGTGGACCGGACCCTGACAGCGATGGGCGCGCGGCATCTTTACCACTGGTTGACGCATCCGTTGCTGGATATTTCCGAGATCCATAAGCGCCAGGAATCAGTGACCGAGCTTATCAAGGAGCTCCATCACACGGAGAATGTAAGCCGGCTCCTGAAGGGCGTAAAAGATATGGAACGGACTTTAAGCCGTCTCAATTACGGTGTGGCCAATGCGCGGGACCTCGTCAATCTGAAAGCGTTTCTTGATCGTGTGCCGGAAATCAGGAATATCCTTGGGGCTTTTGACGCGGACCTTATCCGCGATCTTCAAAAACAGGTCCAACCGTTCCCCAAATTAAGCGAGCTGATCGCGCGTTCGATTGTCGAAGAACCACCGCTTGTTGTAAAAGACGGCGGGCTGATCCGCGATGGGTACTCAGAAGAGCTGGATGATCTGCGGAATATTTCGCAAAAAGGAAAACAATGGATCCTGGAATTCCAGCAGCGCGAGATCGAGCGCACTGGGATCAAATCGCTCAAGGTGAAGTATTCGGGCGTTTTTGGTTACACGCTTGAAGTGAGCCGTTCCTATCTGAATCAAGTCCCCGGGAATTACATTCGCCGGCAGACACTCGCCAACGCCGAACGGTTCATTGTTCCGGAGCTTAAGGAGTGGGATGAGAAGATCTCGGGGGCGCAGGACAAGATCAAAATGCTGGAGTATCAGATATTCCTGGAGGTGCGCGCCAGGGTGCTTGAGGATCTTGCGCCGCTTCAGACGATGGCCAAAGCCATTGGAATGCTGGATGCCCTGATGTCGCTTTCAAGGGTTGCGCTCGAGAAGAAATGGGTGAAACCGGAAGTGAGCGATGATAAAGAACTTTCAATCCACTGTGGCAGGCATCCCGTGGTGGAGAGCATGCTTCCGGCCGGAAAATTTGTTGAGAATGATTGTTTGTTGGATAGCGAGAAAAACCAGCTGGTCGTGTTGACCGGACCGAACATGGCCGGTAAATCCACTTATATCCGTCAGACGGCGCATATCGTGCTTCTTGCGCAAATGGGTTCATTCGTGCCGGCCAAATCGGCGCATGTGGGTTTTGTGGACCGCATTTTTACGCGCATTGGCGCTTCGGATGATCTCGCGCGTGGGGAAAGCACTTTTATGGTGGAGATGCTCGAAACGGCCCATATTCTTCAGGAGGCCACGGATCGGAGTCTTCTTATCCTGGATGAAGTAGGCCGTGGGACCTCGACCTTCGATGGCGTCAGCATTGCGTGGGCAGTTTGTGAATTTTTGGCGCAAGGAAAGGTCAAGCCTCGGACCCTTTTCGCGACGCACTATCATGAGCTGACGCAATTAGAATCGCATTTTTCGAGCATCAAGAATTATAAGATGACCGTCAAAGAAACTCCGGACGGGATCGTTTTTTTAAGAAAAGTCGCGCGGGGCGCTTCCGAGCGGAGCTATGGGATCCATGTGGCCGAATTGGCCGGGATCCCCGGAGAAGTGACTTGTCGCGCGAAAGAGATCCTGGCTATTCTTGAAAGCGAGAACACGGAAGCCACTCAGATCATTGAATCGAAGAAAACGAAGAGCTCCAGGAGGGTCGCGGAAACTGGCCCAACGCTTTTTGATGTGGCGGCGGCCCGACCCAGTGAGGTAGAAGAAGAGCTGAAAAAGCTGGATGTTGACCGGTTGACGCCAATCGAGGCGCTTCAGAAGATCGCGGCCTGGAAAAAGAAGATCTCTGGAGGCGAAAGATCTCATGGCTAAGATCCACATTTTGTCAGAACTTGTGGCCAATAAGATCGCGGCCGGGGAAGTGATCGAGCGGCCTGCGTCGATCGTCAAAGAACTTGTCGAGAATTCGCTGGATGCCGGCGCCGATCAGATCGAGATCATTGCGAAGCATGGCGGCAAGAGCTTGATCCGGGTGGCGGACAATGGTTCCGGGATGACGGTTGAGGACGCGCAGCTTGCGATCCAGCGGCATGCGACAAGCAAGATCGAAAAGGCCGAGGACCTGGATCATATTTTAAGTTTCGGGTTTCGTGGAGAGGCGCTTCCGAGCATTTCAGCTGTCTCTCGTTTTACGCTCCAAACGCGACCGGCAGATGCCGCAACCGGTGCCGAGATCGTGGTGGAAGGTGGGAGCCTTTTGCGGGCCAGGGAATGTCCGACGGCTGCCGGAACGGTGATCGAAGTTCGCGATCTTTTTTTTAATACGCCGGCGAGGCGGAAATTCCTGAAACAGGATACGACCGAGTTCGGGCATATTCTGGACACGGTGACTTGCATCGCTTTGGCGAATCTTTCCGTGAGGTTTGTCCTTGTCTCAGGCGGGAAAACGATCTTGGATCTTGTCCCGACAAAGGATCTCGCGGCCCGCGCAGCGGCTATTCTTGGGGAAGAATGGGAACGACAGACTTTGAAAATTATGCATGAGATCCCTCACGCCAAACTTTCCGGGCTGATCGGGAAACCTTCTTTGGCCTCCGGCAACCGTGCGCGGCAATTCGTGTTCATCAATAAGCGGTGGGTGAAGGCCTATGGGTTGAGTTATGGGCTTCAGGCCGGCTATCACGGACTTTTGATGCAGCATCAATTTCCGGCGGCGATTCTGTTCCTCGATTTGAACCCGCAGTTCGTGGATGTCAATGTTCATCCGACGAAGCAGCAGGTCCGGCTTTCTCATGAAGCCATGATCAAGACGATGATCGAAAAGACCGTGGCCCAGGCCCTCCGGGAAAGCGGCGATCTGGTGCCATCCTTCCGCGAAAAAGATACAAAATCCCACGAGTATTCTCAAGGCTCCAGATTCACGGAGCCGAGTTTCGGGTTTGAAGAGCGTATGTCCGCGTACGATGTGCCGCTTAAGGTCGCGGAGGCTGTGACCGTGGATGTGATCACCCAGAGAATCGACGGGTCGCAACCGCTCGAGGTCGGTAAAGGGCTCCGGATCATCCGCGTTCTCGGGCAGATCCATCGCACCTACATCCTGGCGGAAACCGACGAAGGCTATGTGGTCATTGATCAGCACGCGGCCCATGAGCGGGTGATGTTCGAGGCACTTATGAAAAATTTTGAGTCAGAAAAGCCCGGGAGCCAAAGGCTTTTAATGGAGGAGATCCTGGAGTTGCATCCCCGTCAGGTCGAGATCCTGAAAAAAGAGCTGCCGTTTCTCGCTAAGCTGGGTTTTGAAATAGAGCTTTTTGGCGAGAAGGCCTTTGTGATCCGCGCTCTGCCCTCAGCGATTCGGGATGAAAATCTGGTTACGATTATTAAACAATTTGTCGATGAAAAGGAGACGGGAAAGACACAAACGCGGCTCAAGGGGACGCAGGAAGACATTGCCGCCATGATCGCCTGCAAACGCAAGTCTGTGAAGGCTTCGGACCCGTTGACGCTTCCGGCCATGCAGAGTCTTCTGGAGCAATTGGCCCGGTGCAAAAATCCGTTCAACTGCCCGCATGGACGGCCGAGTATCATGAAATATTCCATACTGGATCTTGAGAAACAATTTAAACGGAAACCTTGAATATGGCTAAAATATTGCTGGCGGATGACGAGCAGGATGTGGGGCTGATCGTGACGGAGCGTTTACGCAGGAACGGTCACGAAGTGGAATATGTCGAAGACGGCGATCAGGCGATCCAGAAAGCCGGGGAAAAGGGCTACGGATTGTTGATCTTGGATGTTCGCATGCCGGGTCATGATGGCTATCAGGTTTGTCATTTTTCTAAAAGTTCTGAACGGAACGCTAGGACGCCCGTCCTTTTGATCAGTGCTTTTTCCGAAGAAAGCGTCAAGTGGCGCGAGAGCCAGGCAGATGCTTTTCTGGCGAAGCCTTTTGAGCCGGGGCAGTTGGTGGCGGAAGTAGAGCGCCTTCTTAAAGGCGCTGCGGGATCTTGAGATGTTGCCGCGAAACGGAGAATCATGACTCAGGAAGGCATGGCGCAGTACATGAAGCAGGCCCGGCAGGCGCTCATTTTGTCCATGGGGGTGGCTCTGCTTTTAACTGTCGTGAAATTCTCGACCGGGCTGATGACGCACTCCATGGCCATTATGGCGTCGGCGCTGGACTCGATGCTCGATATGTTCATGTCCGCGTTGAATTTTTTTGCGTTCCGGGAGGCATCCAAACCGCCCGATGACGAGCACGCTTACGGCCACGGAAAAGTTGAAAGTCTTGCGGGGCTTTTTCAGAGTCTTTTCATCATGGCGAGCGGTTCTTTTGTGGTCTATGAATCTATCCGGCGGCTTCTTCAGGGAAGTTTTGTCGCCGAAATTCCTCTGGGGATCGGGGTGATCGTTTTCTCGGGAATCGCGACGCTTCTGCTTTCGTGGCGACTCAAGGTGCTTGCCAAAAAGAACCGGTCGATTATTCTCGGTACCGAAAAAGCCCACTACGCGATGGATTTTGTTTGCTATGTCGGTGTGATCGTGGCCCTGGCTCTTGTCGGATGGACGGGAAGCGTTCTTTGGGACCTCCTTGTGTCGATCCTTGTGGCGGGTTACATTTTTAAAGAGGCGATCCATATTTTGAAACGGGCCGTTTCGGAGCTTCTGGACCGGGGGCTTTCGAATACCGAACTTAAAACGGTAAAGATGCTTATTCTTCGGCACCATCCGTCGATTGTCGGGGTTCATAATCTCCGCAGCCGGGTGGTTGGGAATCAGATATTCCTGGATTTTCATATTGAGATCCGGGGCCAGGATGATTTTAAAGTAGCGCATAATATGACGGAATCCTTGATCGACAAGATCAAGGTCCAGCATCCGGATGCGGATGTGACCGTCCATTTTGACCCGGAGGGGGAATAGGAGAAAAAATGAGAATTCTGATCATTGAGGACGAAGCGAAGATGGCGAGTTTTTTGGAACGCGGATTGAAGGAAGAACACTACACGGTAGATATTGCCCGCGACGGGGAAAAAGGCTGGGAATATGCCATGACCAACGAGTACGATCTTTTGATCGTGGATTGGATGCTTCCCAAGATGAGCGGGATCGAACTCTGCAGCAAGTTTCGCAAGGAAGGAAAGACCGTTCCCGTGCTGATCCTGACCGCTAAAGATTCCGTCGAGGATAAGATTAAGGGGCTGGATCAGGGCGCGGATGATTATCTGACCAAACCGTTCAGCTTCGAAGAGTTGCTTGCGCGGATCCGGGCGTTGCTCCGCCGTCCGGCGCATCTGACGGACAAGACAGTCC
>CAZGCC010000104.1:0-5476 GCA_964524195.1 uncultured bacterium
TGAGCCCCAGATCCGCCCCGAGCCAGGCGGCATGACGGATGCGTTCGATCTCTTTTTTTTGTTTGGCCCCGCTTGCGTTGGCATAAGAACCGGTATGGATCTCGATAGCATAGGCGCCAAGCCGGGCAGCCTCCCGCACCTGTTTTTCGATCGGGTCGATAAAAAGACTGACTTCAACTTTTTTTTCGGAAAGAGCGTCTATCGTATGCGCAAGTTGCTTCCTTTTAGAAAAAAGGTTCAGTCCGCCTTCCGTCGTAAGTTCTTGCCGCTTTTCCGGAACGAGGCACGCTTTTTCGGGACCTGCCTTGAGCGCGATCTTCAGGATCTCGGGAGAAACGGACATTTCAAGATTAAGCGGTAGATAGATCTTTTCAATCAGCTCAAAAATATCCGCATCCTGGATATGGCGACGATCTTCGCGCAGATGAACAGTGATGCTATCGGCGCCGCCCTGTTCGGCTTCCAGCGCGGCTTCGAGCACCGAGGGCTCAGATGCGAGGCGCGCCTGACGCAGCGTTGCAACATGATCAATATTAATACCGAGCTTCTTAGGCGAAAGAAGGAGAGCCATGGGGATGTCAGTTCGTCAATGAACGAATTGCGGCCTTGATCTGAACCGGCTCTTTTTCTTTCAAGCTTACATTTTCCGGAAGGACCACTTGAAGCGGCTGGGTGTAATCCCCTTTTTTCAGGTCTCCAAGATCCACATAGGCCAAAAGCGTTTCCGAGGTAAGCTTTTCGAGATACAGACGGGAACCCTTGAGCACCAATGAAACCTTGTCGGGGCTAAGATCCACCACACCGCTGGCCGAAGGCGCTCTCAAAACACGCACGGGAACATCCGTGAATTCCTTTTCCCCGAACTCCTCGCGAATAGGCACATAAACACTCACGAATGATTCGCTCATGGGATTGACCCCGGGAGGCAGCTTCACTTCCACTGAACGGTGAAAAGACCTGATGCGTCCGACCAGGTCGATCGGCTCGGTCTGTGCGGATTTCATTTGCTCGAGTACCCCTTTGGGGCCCTGCGCGAGAACCGCGTTGGGGTCCATTTTTAACTCGTCCGTCAACAATTTATAACCAACCGCCGGTTCTCCCACGAAATCAGGTTGGATCTCGAGTTTCTGAACGATCACTTCATCGATCTTGAGAGTGACCGTTTCCGGGACGATCTTCAAAACGCGGATCTGGAAACTCGGAAGACGGATCTCGGAAGGTTCGATGCGGAAGGAATACTCTCCGGAATTTTTTATCTCAGAACCGATCTTGTGAACAGCCTGGATGTCCTGACTTGCAAGGTTCACGATAAGCGCCCTGGGCGCGGAAAGCGTGACCTGCACGGATTTCACAGAGATCTCCGACACCGTCATCGCCGCATCCGCGACCTGAACCTTGAGCGGGATGATGCGTGTCACCTCGATATTTTCTTCCCCGACGGCGTAGTACCAAGTCCCGATTGCAAGCACCAGAGAGATAAGCTTTAGCCCCCGGTTGTGCGCAAACCACTTCTTCATGTCCGGGGATCCTTTCCGTGGAACTGAAAAAGCCTTTTATTCTTATCGATAAAATCCTTCAAGACATTTTTGTTCTCGACAGGCTTGAAGAGCCCCTCGAGGATGCGTTTCAAATCCTCAAGATCCAGAGCTTTCGTCAACTTGCCAAAAACCGAAACCGAGATGTTGCCGGTTTCCTCAGAAACCACGATACAAACCGCGTCATTCTCTTCTGTGAGCCCGATCGCGGCCCGATGGCGCGTCCCCACGGAGGTCGGAAGATCCGTCATCTGCGTCAGTGGAAAAAGCGACCCGCACGAAGCGATCCGATCGCCCGTGATGATCACAGCTCCGTCATGGGTGGGCGTATGAGGGTCAAAAAGACTGAGCAAGAGTTCCGCGCTGACTTTCGCATCGATCATCATGCCGCTTTCGATGTAATTTTTAAGTCCCACATCGCGCTCGATCGCGATCAAAGCGCCCGTCCGGTGCCGCGACATCTGGTCACAGGCGCGAATGACCTCTCCGATCGCTCCGCTTTTATTCAAAAACCCGCTCGAAATCGTGGTCCCCATCCGCGCCAGCACGCGCCGCATTTCCGGTTGAAAAATGATCAGGAAGGCCACGACGCCGACCGCGAATACTTTGGAAAGCACCCAGATGATACTGTTGAGCTCGAAGAATTTTGCGACAAGAAAGATCACGACGAGGATGATCAGCCCCAGAAGAACCTGCATCGCGCGCGTTCCCTGGAAAAAGCGGATCACAAAATAGATCAGCACCCAGATAAAGAGGACCTCGACCAACGGCCGCCAGAAAGAGATCAGAAGTTCGAACATTTTATTTTTTTCCGAAAAGGGTGAAGGCTAGCGTCAGAATAAGACTTAAAAGAACGCAAGTCGCGATCGGAAAATAGAAGGTAAAACTGCCTTTACGAAGGAAGATATCTCCGGGAAGTTTTCCGAGAAGCGGCACCTTGGGGAAAAAAGTCGCAAAAAGACCCATGCCGATCAAAATAAGACCAAAAAAGATCAGGGTTTTCGCGAAATCGCTCATAAGGCCCTCTCTCAGAATTTGATTAATATAACACGACCCCGCTTATCATTAAAAGCTTTTATCCAAAAGACTTGCGGGTAGAGCTTTAGAAAGGAACCGTCGAGGGCTTGTTCACCGATAAAGGAAAGTTTGCAAGGCTGAGGAGTTGACTGAAAATACAGCTTCGCTTAAAGAACCCGGATCACGATCAGGGTCATATCATCAAAAGCGGGCGCCTTTTCGACAAACTCGTTGATCGCGGTCTCGATCTTTTCGAAAAGATCATGCGCGTTCAGCGCGCTATTTTTCTCCACGACCCGTTTTAAACGGTCGATGCCGAACATCTCGCCATTGGCCTTTTTCGCTTCGATCACCCCATCCGTGAACATGATCACAAGGTCGTTCGAAGAAAGCTGGATCATCTCCTGGGGATATTCCTGCCCGGAGACGATCCCGACAGGAACGCCGCCCGAGGTCAAGGGCCCAAAGGTCTTTTCAGTATTCCTGAACCACAGCGGGTGGTAATGACCGGCATTGGAATAGGTCATTTGCTTTGTTTGATGATCATAGAGCACATAGAGCGCGGTGATGAACATGCCCTTGCGCGAAGAAGCATCGGCGGCGATATAATCGTTGGACCGGCTCAAAGTTTCGCCCGGCTCCTTCTGCTGGGACGAGATCACCTGAAAAATGCTCCGGGAGCGCGTCATGTAAAGCGTTCCGGGGAGCCCTTTCCCTGCGGCATCCGCGATCATAAACCCCATTTTCCCCTTGTTCCCGACCGGCAAAAAATCAAAGTAATCACCTCCGACCTCTTCAGCAGGAACGCTCTTGGCTTCGATCTCCAACCCCTCGACTTGGGGAGGAAAAGCCGGAAAGATCGCCTGCTGGATCTCCGTGGCGATCTCCAGTTCCCGTTTCACCCTTGCGTTCAGGCGGACATTGATCTCGAGCTCGTACATCATCCTTTTGAGGGAGCCTGTCATCTTGTTGAAGATCCCGGCGATGCGATCGAACTCGGTCTGTGAAAAATGCTCGAGCTTGTGATCCAGGTCCCCATTGGCGACGATCTCCATGCTTTTCACCACCCGGCGGATCGGTTTCACGAGCCAGATCGAGCTTAAGAGTCCCAACCCCAAAGAAAAGATCAAGCAAACCACGATGGCAACGATAAACCTTTCGAGAAAAGATGATTGAATATGCTTAAGCGTTGCCTGGGCAATATCCATCCCGAGAAGAGCCACCACTTCCCCGGATGCCGTTTTCACAGGAGCGTAAGCGGCCACCCACGACCCCCATTTATCCGTAAAAGAGGAAAGACTGACAAAAGGAGCCTGAAATCCATTCAGGATCTCCGGGTCATCTTTGACCGGATAGCGTTCTCCGCATCCCACAGGGGTCTTCTCCCTGTCTGCGTTCGTCACAAAGCGCAAAAAGGCCGGATCCTTATCGCGCACCATTAAATAAGCGTCAAAAAAATCAGGGTCTATCGACTGGAGAGCGCGAAGTTTCTGGATCAGGGTTTGGGTTTGAGGAAGTTTCTCGCAACCTTCCGTCAGAGGCACGGCTTGAACTTCTTCACCGCGGATCATCCGGGCGCTCAGCTCCGTCAGATTCCCGATATATTTTTCAAAAACCTGATCGCGGATCTGGGTCGCGCGAAAATAGAAGAAAGTGAAAAGGATGACGAGAACGAGGGCGCTCAGCGAAAAAAAAACGATGGAAAGACGGGCCGCAAAACTTTTCAACATACAACATTGTAAGCTTTTTAAAACTGAAAGACCAGAGGGAAAGGCGAAAGGTTTATTTTTTAGAGGATTTTGTGAAAGGGACCGTTTTATGATCGGGGTCCGGGATCCGCAGACCGTAGCCCACATCGGGGAAATCCACAGGAACAAAGAAAGTACCCAGTTGGATCAGTCCGGCAGTCGTGTTAACAACCATCCCTCCGATCCCCGCGGAAAAGCCCGTCCAGGCATTGGGATATTTCGGATTCCAGGATTCATTCCAGGGCGTCATCCAGCCAAACAGAGTATTTTTGAGACCGAAGCCGAGCTTCCCCAAGGTTTTCCCCCCGTAGGTCGTTTCTTTCGCCCAGGGAGAAGCAGCCTGTGCGGGAAGAGCCGTAAACGCAAAAAGAAACCCCATCACAATGAGAAAAGAAAGGAGCCGTTTATTTTTCATATTCATGAACGATCCCGCCATGAGGCAATGGAATATCAATGGGAATTGGAAAGGTGGCCGCGTGGAGCACGCCCCCCACCGTGTTAGTAGCCATATACAAAACCCCTTTCCCAAGATTCTTAAAAAAATTACCTTCTTTGGTGGGCTCATAAAAAAAGGCGGTCCAACCGGCTGTCATATTAAGAAACCCAAATCCGAGTTTTTGCGAGATCTTGGCAGGATAAGTCGTCTCCCGGGTCCAATCACTGGCGGGAAACATGGATGCTGCAGGAGCCGGAGGAGTATCGACAGAGGTCGGCGCTTCTTCAACAGCTTGCGCTGAACACGCGAAGGCAAGAAGCCATACCGTTAAAACAATTCCCGTTTGCAAAGGTAAGACATGGACCCGTTTCATGATGGCCAGAATACTAATGTTTTGAGAAAGCGAAGTCAAGAAACCCTCTCCTTTCAGGCCATGCCCCTTATTTTGGAAGCGGAGCCCAGGGACTAAGTCGCGGGATCCAGCGATGAACATGCTTTCTATATTCTTCATATTCCCCGCCAAATCTCTTAACAAGCTCCGGCTCTTCAAAATACAAAAAATAGACTGTGTTGACCATCCAAAAGACAAAGCACCAGATGCAGATCGCAATCGACCCGAAAAACAAAGCCTCTCCTATTAGAATAGAGAGAACGGAAAGGACCATGGGATTACGAACGAAGGCATAGGGCCCCCGAACCACGAAATGCTTCGGCGGCGACCAAGGGGCGGGCGTTCCTTG
>CAZGCC010000105.1:0-919 GCA_964524195.1 uncultured bacterium
AAACGACGAAGCTAAAGCGTTGTCAATCCTTCGGATGCTGAATAATAACTCTTGCGAGACTTATTACGAATTGCTTTATTATGTTCCCGATCCGTTCCATTGTGAAAAAGTGTTGGAAGATCTTCTTGTGAGCGATCGTGAAACAGCAAAGCGGATTCTGATTGAGCAACACATTCCCTCCGCAGTGGTCCAAGAGATTTTGGGTCATCTCTATAACCAGCCGGCGCCTGCTTATTTCATTGTGGAAGGATCCATGCTGGGGAAGATGCCAGAGATCTCTTTTTTGGGCAATTGGGATTTTCGGAAGCTTTTTGTTCGCCGGAGTGAATCAAAATCCAGATGGGAGGTTCTCTCTGGATTGGAGACTTCTCTGGGCTCCACGCCCGCTGAAGCAGAAAAAATTTATAATGCGTCCAATATATCTTTCTCGGGTTTTGATGCGAGTGAAAGCCTGTCCAGGCGGTACGAATTTTCGACCAAACCTATAGCCGGAAAAATGCAGGGCCGGTTGATTTATTTTAACAACGGAGTGGTTTTTAATCTGGACTCCCAAGATGTTCTTTTCTATTCCGGGAAGGACCGGAAATATTATATCCCACGACAGGCGGTCTTTTTTGAGGGTAGCAAAACAAGGAAGGTTCTGAATGAAAAGGGGGACTATGAGAAAACCGTTGTCCTGATAAAAAAAGACGGGGAGTACCAAGCCTTCATTGCGGATGATGAACTGGCGGAGTCTTTATTTGTAAAGCTATACTTCTTGGGCGGTCGGGGTCTGAAATACTTCAAACCGTTCTACGCGGATGAAGAGCACAAGATCTATATTTATGAGATCGATTGGGGAAATGGACATGGCTGACACGAAGATCGAAATGTCCGTGGTCATACCGTGTCTTGATGAAGAGGATGCTATCGGAGTTTG
>CAZGCC010000105.1:929-4637 GCA_964524195.1 uncultured bacterium
TCACGCTTTGCGACGCTTTGAATTCGTGTAGTACCGGTGAAGTTGTGGTTGTGGACAACGGTTCGACGGATACTTCGTTTCGCGTTGCTTCTTCCGCGGGAGCACGGGTTGTTACAGAACCTGTTCGGGGGTACGGTGCGGCCTATCTTCGAGGATTCAGGGAAGCCCGGGGCTGGTATCTTGTTATGGCGGACGGTGATAATACCTACGATCTCGATGACCTGCTTAAATTCATAAAGCCGCTTCAAGAGGGTGCGGATTTCGTTGTCGGTTCCCGCTTTAGGGGAAAGATCCATCCGGGGGCCATGCCCTGGATGAATCGTTATATCGGCAATCCCGTTCTGACGGGACTTTACCGTCTTTTTTTCAGGACCGATCTTACGGACATCCATTGCGGGATGCGGAGTTTCACAAAAGAAGCTTACCGGAAATTGAACCTCCACTGCCTCGGAATGGAATTTGCTTCCGAGATGATCATGGAGGCATTGCAGAAAAGATTGAAGGTCGTGGAAGTTCCGATCGAGTATCATCCGCGTAAGGGCCTTTCCAAGCTTGAACCGTTCAAGGATGCCTGGCGCCACTTACGGTTCATGCTGCTTTTTTGTCCCGATTGGCTTTATTTCGTGCCCGGGGCTTTTTTGGGCGTCTTCGGATTCCTTTGCATGTTGCTCTTGATGAACGGGCCGGTTTATTTTCTGGGGCATGCCTGGGATATTCATATGTTTGTCCTTTCCGCATTCCTCGGGATTTTTGGTTATCAACTTCTTAATACCGGTCTTTACGCCAAGATGTTTGCAGTCCAGCAGGGATATCTGGAAGGGGACCGGACGCTCCAGTGGCTTGCCAAGTACATGCGGCTTGAAACAGGACTCCTGCTTGCCGCAATCCTTTTTTTTGCAGGCCTCACAATCAACCTCGGGATTTTCTTTGAATGGTGGCGAAGCTCTTTTGGGCAGCTCTACCGGATGCGCGAATCCGTCGCCGCCATGACCTTTATCGTGCTCGGCCTTCAGACCTTCTTCTCCTCCTTTTTTCTCAGCTTGCTCTCGATTCGGCGATGAGGCCAGGGGCTCCTCCTATGAGCAAAAGACAAACAGTGCTTTTATTGGGCTTGATCTTAGTGTTTGCTTTTTTCATTCGGCTTTATCATGTTAATTTCTCCGCCATTGGTTATCACAACATGAAAGAGAATGTGTTTATTAGCATGGCAAGGAACATGCAAAAAAGCGGAGACTACTTGAAGCGGAGGGTCGATTTTCAAAATTGGGGGGCTGCCGGCAAAATGGACATCCCGGGGGGGCACTTGACTGCCTGGCAGATAGGCGCATGTCGTTTATTTTTCGAAGAGGACTTATATTTAGGAGCGGCCAGGCTCTTTAACATCCTTTTTTATATTCTTGCGATCGTCTATGCTTTCCGAATTAGCGTGTTATTAGCGGATTCGCAGGCTTTAGGATTTTTAGCGGCGCTCCTTCTTGGCATTTTGCCCTTAGGCAACTTTTTTTCGAGGAACTTGCAGCCGGAAAGTCCCGCCTTTTTTTTTTTGCTGCTGGCAACATTTTATGGGCTACGCCTGACGCTGAGACATTCCCGCCTCTGTTTCTTTGCGTTTGCGATATCACTTGTCATGATTGTATTGTGTAAACTCTCTTTTTTTATCGGGCTTATGCCGTTGCTGTTTGTGACCCCGTACAAAAGAATCTTTTCAAACAGTTCAATGGGCAGCGTTACAAAGAACTCGTTTCTTATTCTCATGCCTTGTGTGCTCATTGCATTGTTATTTAAAGACGAAATGCTTTTTAGTGGTTCGGCATGGCGTATTGATCTTTTTCGAATATTTAGCGCAACTTATTGGGAACATTATGGAAGGACGATTTATTTTTACGCGGTGCAAGAAAATTTCACGCTCTTTTATCTTTTTGCGGCAGGTCTTGGGATAATAGTGATCTTTTTAAGGACTGAAGGATCTTTAGGGTTTCTTAAGAAATTCGTAGGGGGGTGTGTGGTCTCCGCTCTTTTCTACGCTATGATATTTTCAGATTACATCAACCAGCACAATTATTATCAAATGCCCTTTTTGTTTTTGGTAGCGTTTTGTTCAGCCTATTTTCTCTGGAGCGCGGCGCTTTTTTTAAACAGGACATCGAAAAGCCGGGCAGGTTCTATTCTAGCGGCCGGATTTCTGCTCATTTCCTTGCCGGATGTTTATGCCGCCACGATGCGGCAGTATGATTATGTTCTTTTTGGTCAGGATGTGGCGGGGGCGTATCTCCAAAAGCATGTCCCGTCTGAAAAACCTTTCTTTCATTACACTTGGAGCCAGGGGTATGGTGTTTGCGTTTATGCGGACCGGCTTTGCGGTTGGCCTTCAGATCTTGCCGATTTCAAAAAGAAAGAAGCGTCACTTGGGATCGAATATCTGAGTGTCTATCCATTGGAGTATTTTCAAAATATCCCCGGGGATATAAAAGAGTACATCCGTTCGCATTATCATGTGGCGCATATGGGATTTACCCGGGCCGGACAAGATGGATTGAGGCCCTGGTCTTTGATCTTCAAGAAAGGCGGATCTGTTGAAATGGATGGGTTTTTAAAAAGTGGAAAGCTAAAGCTGGCCAAGATCTATCCCATGTCGAAGGGGCTCGTCCCATATTTCATTGCGGAAGAATAAACTATGAAAATCCTCATTTTCAATCCGTTGTTCATCAAGGATTGCTGCCGGCGCCCAAGGTGGCTGGTGAATTTTTCTTATGACGCGTAAACCGTTTATTTCCATTGTCGTTGCCGCTAAGAACGCCGAAACCATGATCGGCAAATGTCTCGATTCGATCCAAAAACTTTCTTGGCCGAATTATGAAGTGATTGTCATCGATGATGGTTCTCTGGACAGAACTGGGGCCATCGCAAGGAGTTGCCCGAAGGTTAAACTCTTACGAACCAATGGGGTTGGTCGTTCGCAGGCGCGGAATCTCGGAGTGCAGGCGGCTCAGGGGGATTTTGTGGTGTTTACGGATGCCGATTGCATGGTGGATCAAAACTGGCTCAATGCGTTGCTTGAAGGATTTGTTTCCGATGACATTGCCGGGCATCCAAAGATCTCCAGCTGATGAGACCTGGTTTGGCAAGAAAGTCCACAGATTTCTCAGCGCTTGTGGTTTTTTCACCAATTACATGCAGTCTTTCCGGGGATCAAAGGAAGTGACTCATAACCCCAGTTGCAATGTGATGTATCGTAAAAGTGCTTTTGACCAAGTGAAGGGATTTTCGGCGGATTTTCCGGCGGGAGAGGACCCCGAATTAGACTATCGCTTATGTCGGGAAGGACATAAGCTTCACTTTACTCCCACGGCTATCGTTTATCATTACAGAGTAAAGACATTAGGAAAGTTCTGGGCGATGATGCGTCTTTACGGTCATGCTCAGGGTGAGTTGGTTAAAAAATATGGAATTTTTCGTCCGGTGCAAGGGTTGCCGTTTCTTACGATGGGGGGAATTATTCTCATGACCTTAGGGGTATTCATTCAGCCATTAGGAATGTTGATCATGACCGTTTTTCTTATGGGAGTGCTGTGGGGCTGGCTTTCGTTTGATCCTGTTTTATTTTTTTTGGGGGTTCCGGCTTTTGTTGCTTGGCATATCGGTTGGTTCGAAGCGTTTTTAAAAGTTGGAAAGAGATATTCCATGTTGAAGATGGAAGTTATACTCGAA
>CAZGCC010000105.1:4664-5041 GCA_964524195.1 uncultured bacterium
TGTTTCAAACCTCTCGCTTGCTTTTCCGGATAAACAGGTTACCAAGCATATATTGTTATACGAAAATAAAACAAGCTATCCCCATAACGCTCACATACATGTCTTAGGATGTCCGCATTATCCAGGAGCGAATCCCTTTCAGAAACTATTGAATTTGTGGGAGCGCATCAAAAAAATAAAAAAAGTAAAAAAAGAATATTCCATTAGCACTGTGGTGAGCGTTGATCCAGAGACGCATGTTTCAAATTTGCTGTCAAAGGTCAAGGACAGAGTGATCCTTTCACATCATTTTCCGAAATCAGATCCAGACTGTTACAACGAAGGTTTTTATAACTGGGCATTGAATATGCTTGTGAGATTTCTGGGCTACCGGGCCA
>CAZGCC010000105.1:5051-5456 GCA_964524195.1 uncultured bacterium
TCGGGAGGAATATGCAGCTAAAGGGCACCGTCGTTCGCTTGACTTTGCTGCTTCCAAAATCCTGCCGGAATGGATCGAATGTCTAACCTGATGGTGTTTTTGGCGGGGATTGATACATGATTAAAAATATGGCGTTTTTAATCCCAAAATTATCTGGTGGAGGCGCAGAACGATTTGTCGCAAATTTATCCCTTGCTCTTCCAGATGAAAAATTCAAAAAGCATATCATCCTGTATCTTGGAGATAAAACGCCCTATCCTTTCAGGGGGCAGCTCCATATTCTTGGGTGCGCAGTTTTTTTTGGTAGAAATTTTTTGCGGAGTCTTGCGGATTTTTTAAAATGCATTTTAAAATTAAAGCGCCTAAAAAAAGATCAGGGGATTCATGCTACAGTAGGAGTCCTGG
>CAZGCC010000106.1:0-5093 GCA_964524195.1 uncultured bacterium
GGTTCATGACAAGATCCTGGAAGTGGATGGCCATGCCGTTGAGAACTGGAAAGATATTCTTGAGCGGTTCGACCAGGCGCCGGGGACGGTGATCCAGCTGAATATCGAACGGCCGGGGATGAGCGCAAAGCCGGAGCTTTTGACGATCCCGATCGAACCCAAGATCGAGGACGCAAAAGATCTTTTCGGGAAAAGTGTCCGCATGCGCCGCGTCGGGATCACGCCGGACCCCGAGGTTTATGTCTCCGAACAGTATGGCCCCCTGCAATCTCTGAAGAAGGCCTGGGACCTTGAAGTGTTTCACACGGTCTTGACCCACAAAGCTCTTTTTTATTTGATGACGGGCCAGATTTCTCCCAAGAACCTGATGGGGCCGCTTGGTATTATTCAGATCAGCGGACAAGCCGCAAAAGCGGGGATCGCAACCCTTCTCCAGCTTCTGGCGATCTTGAGCGTGTCGCTTGCCGTGATCAATCTTTTGCCGCTTCCGGCGCTGGATGGCGGCCATCTGGTCTTTCTTCTGATCGAGCTTGTGACGCGCAGGCGCATCAGCCCCGCGCTTCAGGAGAAGATCACCACCGGAGGTTTTATTTTGTTGATGGTCCTCATGGTCTTCGTCCTTTATAATGATTTCGTGAATCTCGAAATTCTTCAAAAGATCCAGAAACTTTTCCAATTTTCAAAGAGTTGAGGATAAAAAGACCATGCGTTGGACCCACACCCTGATCCCGAGCCTTCGAAATATTCCCAAAGACGCCGAAGCCATCAGCCACCAACTTGCGCTCCGGGCCGGCCTTATCCGGCAGCTTTCCTCAGGCGTTTACAGCTATCTTCCTCTTGGCTTCCGGGTGCTTCAGAAGATCATCGGGATCATTCGCGAAGAAATGAACCGTGCCGGCGCGAGCGAAGTGCTTTTGCCCGCGCTCCACCCGGCCGAGATCTGGAAAAAATCGGGCCGTTACGAGACGCTTGGCGACGATAAGATCGCTTTCAAGAACCGTTCGGGCCACGAATTTGTCCTCGGCCCAACCCATGAAGAGATCATCACGGAGCTTGTGGGAACGAACATTAAATCCTTCCGCGACCTGCCGCTTAATCTTTTTCAGATCCAGAACAAGTTTCGCGATGAAGCACGGCCTCGGTTCGGGGTGATCCGTACTAAAGAATTCATTATGAAGGATGCCTACAGCTTTGATGCCGACGAAAAAGGACTGGATGCCAGCTACCAGAAAATGCATGATGCTTATCATCGGATCTTCACGCGCTGCGGTCTGAAGTTCCAGGTCGTAAACGCGGACACCGGAATGATGGGCGGCAAGATGAGCCAGGAATTCATGGTGATCTGTCCGTACGGGGAAGATCGCGTGGCGAGTTCCGAGGACGGCTACCTTGCGAGCCAGGACATCGCGACCCGCGGGGACCCGAAATTTCAAACTCCAAATTCCAAATCTGAAAAACCTGAACTCTTTGACACCCCGAATCTACGGACCATCGAGGAGATCTCGCACCGTTACAAAGTCGCGCCATCCCATATGATCAAGACGCTTATTTTTATGGCGGATGGGAAGCCTGTCGCGGTGCTTGTGACAGGTGACAGCGAGGTTAATGAAAGCAAACTGCGGAAACTCATTGGCGCCAAAGAGCTTCGCCAAGCGGACGGGCATGAGATCCTGGAAGCAACGGGAGCGCCGGTCGGGTTTGCGGGCCCTGTGGGGCTCAAGATCCCGGTTTATGCCGATTGGGATATTCTTGGGATCGCCGATGCGGTGGCGGGCGGGAACCAAAAGGATAAGCATATGAAAGGCGTCACGATCGGTCGCGATTTTACCCCGGCGGCCACGGGGGATATCCGTTTTGTAAAAGATGGCGACCTCGCGCCGGACGGTAAAAATAGATTGACGCTTGCGACCAGCATGGAGATCGGTCATATTTTTAAACTTGGTACCCGCTACTCGGAATCCATCGGCGCTCATTTTCTGGATGAAAAGGGCGAGCGCAAGCCTGCGATCATGGGTTGTTACGGGATCGGCGTGAACCGAATCCTCGCCGCGACGATCGAACAACATCACGATATCAAAGGCATTCAATGGCCCGAGGCCATCGCGCCGTTTGCGGTGGAGGTTATCACCGTTAATCATGGTGATGAGAAAGTGCGCGCTGCTGCCGAAAAGATCTATGAGGAGCTTACGAAAGCTGGTAAGGAAGTTCTCTTTGACGATCGCGACGAACGAGCCGGCGTGAAATTCAACGATGCCGATCTCATCGGGATTCCCAGACAGATCGTGATCGGCGACCGGAATCTGAAAGACGGCAAAGTTGAGATCAAGAATCGCCAGACCGGCGAAACCAAGCTTGTCGATCTTCATTCCACAGCTTCTTCTCTCTAGGAACAGCCCTCTTATACGGATGGAGGATGACGGATGAAAGACGGCGTAAAGCCCGTTGGTATTCATCGTCCGCCGTCCGCAATTTCCTGGCCCAAGAAATTCATCCACCTCGATATGGACGCGTTCTTTGCTGCCGTAGAGCAAAGAGATGATCCTTCCCTGAAAGGCAAGCCCGTGATCGTGGGCGGGAACCCGAATAGCCGCAGCGTCGTGAGCACCTGTTCCTATGAAGCCCGCAAATTCGGCATTCATTCCGCGATGCCGACCTCCCAGGCTAAGCGTCTCTGCCCCGAAGCTGTTTTTCTTTATCCCGATTTTGAAAAATACAGTGCTGCGTCAAAAACCGTGATGTCCATTTTTCATTCATATACGCCGCTTGTGGAGCAAGTTTCTCTGGATGAAGCTTATCTCGATGTTACGGAAAACCTTTTGCATCTCGAGGATCCCGTCAAGCTTGCGGGGCTGATCAAACAGCATATTTTTGCCGCAACCCATCTGACGGCCTCGGCCGGCGTTGCGCCTGCTATGTTCCTTGCAAAGATCGCTTCCGACATGCAGAAGCCGGACGGATTGACCGTGGTTTATCCGGACAAGGTTCTGGATTTTCTGAAAGATCTTCCCGTGAGAAAGATCCCCGGCGTCGGACCGCGCACGGAGGAGATCCTCCACGGCATGACGCTCTATACCTGCGGGGATGTCTGGGGCGCGAAGCCTCAGGCTCTTTGCGCGAAATTGGGAAAATGGGGTCTCGAGTTTTTTCATAAAGCGCGGGGTGAGGAGGATCGGGAAGTGGATCCGCACTGGGAGCGCACGCAGCTAAGCGCTGAGGAGACTTTCCCTAAAGACATGACAGATCTGCCGTGGCTCAAACGGAAACTCGCGCAGCTTGCCGAGCATGTTTTTTATGACCTAAAACAGGAAGGAAAATCGGGACGGACCGTGGTGCTCAAAGTGAAATATCACGATTTTGAAGTGATCACGCGGTCCCGAACACTTGCCGCGCCGCCTCCGGATTGGCAGCGCCTTCATGAGATCGCATGCGATCTTTTAAAAATAAAAACCATGGCAGGTCGCAAGCCCATCCGGCTTTTGGGCCTGGGTATCAGCGGATTGAAAGAGAAGCCTTGCGGGATCCCGAACGCGGTGCAGGGCGAGTTGTTCCAGCAATAAGATCGTGACGGATGGGGCATGCGGTTAAGCGCTTTTGAATCCTTGCGAAATGAATGCAAACGCATATAATTATGGCACTTATGCTGAAGGAAGGTAAATACCTATAATTGCGACTTGCACAGTTTAAGACATTGATCGATAAGGATTGTTTCATGAGGAGATTTTTAAAAAAGATGGCCGGGTTGCCATTTTTAAAATCCATATCAAGAGAACTCAACGCGCCGCTTTTTTCGGGCAGCAAACTTTTGCCGCTCCTGCTTGTTCTCGTGTGTCTTGGCATCAATGTTTATGTCCGTCTCTTTCCGGCTTATTTTCCTCAGTTGCGAAAGGACGCCGCGCTTGCGGTTGTGAATCACATGCACCATGACGCTTTTTCCAATGGGACGGCCACCAATAGTTCGGAGGTGGATAGGATCAATCAGCAATTACAGGATAAGCTCTCAGACGATCCGTCATCTTTTCAAAAAGATATAGATAGGGAATACGCAAAACTGAAAGACCCGTTTCAGGATCCGGAAGGGTTGACCTATTTGATGGAATACGATCCTTTCGCTTGGGCGCAATGGACAAAAAACATTCTGAAGAATGGTTATCCTGGCGATCGGAAAATTGACGGAAAAAGCTATGACACATCGATGCTTGCTCCCAAGGGTCTTCCGACCTTTTATTTCAGTTTTTTGTTTTATCTTTCAGCTTTCTTTTTCCAAGGACTGATGCTGGTCTTTAAAGGTTTGTCCCTCAGCAAGCTTCTTTTTTTCATCCCTGTTTTTTACGCGACTCTTTTTTTATTGTTCTTCTACATTTTTATGAAGCGCTGGTTCTCAGACCTGGCGGCTTTTCTTGCGGTCACCTTAACGGGGTTGACGGCCATATGCATTCAGCGCAGTAGCGCCGGATGGTATGATTTTGACATGCTCAGTGTTTTGATGGCGCTTCTTGTCGCGTGGTTCGTTTTGAAGTCGTTCGATCATCAGCATAACATGTTCAAATTGATTATTTATTCTTTCTTGGCGGCTTTCTTCCAAGGGTTATATGCCGCAACCTGGTCCGGCTGGATGCTTATGATGGGAGTTGTTTCGGGATTTTATGCGCTTAGCATGCTTTTCGACATAATCGAGATTCGGGGGGATTACAAGGCGCTTGCAAAAAAGGTTCTGCTCCGGATCGTTCCCGCGGTTGTTTTTTTTATCTTTAGCGGTCTGTTTATTTATCTTTTGACAGGGATCAATATGATCGAACAGATCGTTTGGATCAAAAAATCTTTCCGGCTTGGAACGGCTTTGCCGGGGGTGGATATTTGGCCAAATTCCTTTTACACCATTTCCGAATTGAGATCTCTCGATCTCAGAGGCGTTGCCGACTTTTTTTATCACAGATCGATCTTTCTGCTTTCCGGGATTGCGCTTTTGGGTATGCTTATTCAGGAACGCCGCGGAAAGCAAAGGGATGTGGTCCTGATGATGTTTTGCTGGTTTGTTTTTATGCTCATTTTTTCTTTGAAGAGTAACCGTTTTGTTTTTTATCTCTCCGTGCCCG
>CAZGCC010000106.1:5137-5449 GCA_964524195.1 uncultured bacterium
TTTAATAAAACTACAGGTCTGAAACGCGCGATCTTGATCGTTGCTTTTCTATCTGGAGTTGGATTTTTGGTGCATATGACATTTAAGAAAGGGATCGCTTCCGCTGAGGAGATCTTTCCTTTCATGAATGACAGTTGGCACAAAGCTCTGACCTATGTGGACAAGCACGCGCCCAAGGATGCGATCCTTAACTCATGGTGGGATAACGGAAGTTGGTACCGGTATTACGGGAAACGGAGAGTGATCTTTGATGGGCAAACGCAGGGTGGGCAGCTGCCATATTGGATGGCCCGTATTTTGAAGGAAAACGAC
>CAZGCC010000107.1:0-5397 GCA_964524195.1 uncultured bacterium
GTTACGCTTATTCTTTGGGTTGTGATGATGATCAAGGCCTATTCAGGCGAGAAATACAAATTGCCGGTGGTCGGCGATTTCGTCGAACAGCAACTCGGGAAATAACCTCTTCAAAGCCGTCTGAACGATGTTGTTCAGGCGGCTTTTTTCTGCCTATGGAACGATTCAAGTGTCAGCGATGCGGCGCCTGCTGCCGCCAACCCGGTTTTGTCTACCTCACAGAGGAAGATGCCGAACGGATCGCCGCCTGCCTCCGTTTGGAGGTGTATCAGTTCACCGAGGCGCATTGCCTGCTTCTCGACCGGCGGCATCTCGCGCTCAAAAAACACCCGGATGAGAGCTGTATTTTTGTGGGGGATGCGGGGTGCCGGGTCTACGAAGCGCGGCCCCGGCAATGCCGTGACTTTCCCTTAAGCTGGAAGACGGAACGAAGTCTGGATTACTGCCGGGGGTTGAAAAAACTTTAGGCGGTCAAATCCTCGATCGGGACTGAGAGAGGTTCTTCGGGTTTCGGCGGCGGGGGAGCCGAAGGAAGCGTGAAAATGAATTTGGAGCCCTTGCCCAGTTCGCTCTCCACCCAGATCTTCCCTCCATGCATTTCCACGAATTGCTGGCTGATCGCAAGGCCCAATCCCGTTCCCTTGAATTCTTTCGCGGTCGCGCGGCCCGTTTGTTCGTAAGGGTGAAAGATCGCGGACTGGTTCTCGGGGGGAATGCCCGGTCCTGAATCCTCGACCGTGACTTTCGCGCCGCCGCCCGGCTGTTTTTCAAGCGCGATATGGATAAAACCCTGCTGGGTGAATTTCAGGGAGTTCGAGAGGAGGTTGTAGAGGATCTGGCGGATCTTGAGTTCGTCGGCCGTGATCTTCAGGCTCTCGGGTTTTTCCGTGAATCCCAAAAGCAGGCGCTTGCCGATCGCTTCTTCGTAGAAAACATCCAGCACGGTGCTGAGGACCTTCACCATATCGATCTCGCGAGGCACCAGCTTCATTTTTTTCGCTTCGATCTTGGAAAGATCCAGCACATCGTTGATGAGGTCCCGGAGATGCTTGCCGCTTTTTTCGATCCGGGACAGGAAGTCTTTTTGCTTTCCCGTGAGCGGCTCGGAGGGGTTTTCAAGAAGAAGCTGCGAGAAACCGAGGATCGAGTTGAGCGGCGCCCGGATCTCGTGGCTCATGCGCGCGAAATAATCGGTTTGCATGTGGTAAGCATATTTGAATTTGTCGCTTGTTTCCCGGAGTTCCCAGAGGACTTCCTCCAGGCGCTCATCTTTTTTGACGAGGGCCGAAGCCAGAGATCTTACAAAAATAGCGATCAAGGCGAAGAAAGCAACATGGCGAACGACGATGGCGATCTGCTGGGGCAGGCCAAGGTTCTCGGTGACGACGGCGGTGAAGGGAAGGATCTTCATGTGCCCTAAAAGAATCAACCCCCCATAGAGCACGGAAGCGAGCATGGCCATTTGAAGCGTTAACATGGACGGGAGATTCAAGGCGCAATAGACGATCGAGATGAAGAAGCAGGAGGTATAAATAAAAAGATCGACATTCCCCAGGAGGTAGAGCGCGGTGGTTTCTGCCAGGAAGTCGATGATCACGGAACCGACCAGGGCTTTGTAGCCTGAGCGGGAATCGGTGAATAATGCCTTGTAGGGACGGTTGACGAAAAGTTCGACCAGGATCACCAGATAGAGAGGCCAGAGATTCTCGATATTGAGCCCCGTCCACCGGGAAGTGAGCATGTAAATAGGGACAAGAAAGAGGATCGCGAGGATGCGGAGGCGGTAAAGCTGCGAAGCTTTCTGATAGATCTCGTCAACGGGTGTTCTGTGCGTGATCCTCATGGATCCTCCCCTGAAAAAAGCATGCCTTCGATGATTAAATACACACTCATAATAGCCAAGGATCCCGGAAAAAGAAATTCATTTTTAAACTAAAAACCGCAGAGACTGTTGCGGCCAGAGAAAGCGGCTGGTAGAATGAATCGTCATTTTCAACGAGGCCAGCCCGAAAGGATCTTATGGATACGAGCATTTCTCTTAAAATCTGTCTTGAGAAAGTGATCGAACAAAGAGGCCAGGATGTTTTCCTCAAGGCCGGGGCGTCTCCCCGGATGCGCCTGGGCGGTCAGGTGATCGCGCTGCCTTTGAGGGCTTTTTCCAAAGAAGAGATCGCGGGGGTTGCCGAGGAGCTGCTTGATCCCCGCCAACGGGAAATTCTTCAAAAGAACCGGAGCGTGGATTTCGGGTTCTCCTTCCATGAACAGGATTGCCGTTTCCGGGGAAATGCCTTTTATCAACAAGGAGAGCTTTCGCTGGTTTTCCGGCTGCTCTGGAAGGGCATCCCGAGCTTTGAGGAGCTCCGGCTGCCGCCGGTCCTTAAAAAGATCGCGCTCGAGAAATCCGGGATCATCTTGATCGGGGGAGCGGTTTCATCCGGCAAGACGACCACTGTGGCAGCCATGCTGCGGGCCATGAACGAAAGCGTGCACAAGCATATTCTTACGATCGAAGATCCGGTCGAATACTTGCATAAAGACCAGCAGTGTCTCATCCAGCAGCGCGAGATCGGCGAGGATGCCGAAAGTTTTGCCTCGGCTTTAAAGCATGTCGTAAGACAATCTCCCGATGTCATCGTGATCGGCGAGATGCGGGACGCGGAGTCCTTTAATTTCGCGCTTTCCGCGGCCGAGGTCGGAAGGCTTGTGGTCTCCACGGTACACGCGCAATCCGCGGGCCAGGTGTTTGACCGCGTCTTGGGTTTTTTTGAGCCTTCGCAACGGGATACGGTTCTGAGGCATTTTGCGGCGAACATGTCCTGCATCATGGTCCAGAAACTTCTCGAAGGAAAAGACGGAAGGACCTTGATGCCCGCGGCAGAGATCCTTTTGGGGAATTATACGATCAAGCAGTTGATCCTCGACAAGAAGATCGAAAAAATTTCCCAGGCGATCCGCAATGCCCATGACGAAGGCATGCAGACCATGGACCAGTCGATCCTGGAGCTGTGGAAGGCCGGATGGATCAGCCCGGAGACAGCGATCGGGGCAAGCGCCTCGCCCGAAGACCTTCAGGCTTTGATGAGAGGGATACGGATCGGTCAGGAAACCAAGATCCTCGGAAGTTAGAAGAGAAGTCATAAAACGGGAAAAAGGGAACAGGCATTGATTGAATGTCTGTTCCCTTTTTCTTTCCGGATTAAAGGTACTTCTCTCGGTAGATCTTGATCAGAACGAAGAAAAGCGAGAGGACAACGGGCGCCAGAAAGATCCCCATCAGGCCGTAGAATTTCATCCCCCCCATGATCCCGAAGAAAAGAAGGAAATAAGGGAGTTTTGTTTTTTCTCCGATGATCGCAGGCTTCATGATGTTGTCCAGCATGCTGATTCCGAAAAATCCAAGGGCGAAGAGGATGATCGCCTTCACATAGAATTGCATGAACAGGAGATAGAGCGCGATCGGGAACCAGACGCTTGCCGCGCCAAGGACCGGGATGAGCGAAGTCAGGAAGATCAGGAAAGTGAAGAACAGCGGAAGAGGGATGCCCAGGGCTGTGAACAAGATCCCGGCGACGGTTGCCTGTGCGACGCTCGTCAGGAGTTGCCCCCGGATCACAGCGGAGAAGGTCTCATCGATCTGTTTGAAAAGCGCCCGTTTGGTTTCTTTTTCAAAAGGCGCGATCTCGTAGATGAAATTATAGATCTTTTCTCCGTGTTTAAAAAAAATAAAGGTGAGAAAAGACATGAAGAAGACATTCAAGACGATGAAAAAGATGTTTTTTGTAAAAGCGCCCGCCTGAGCTGCCGCGGCATTCCCCACCGTTTTTGCCGCGCCAAGAGCCCAGGAGGAAAGGCTGTTTTTTAAAGCCTCCGACGCAAGGAGTTGTGTTTGAACTTTCTGGAACCAGGGGAGCCCGCGGATCTGTTCGACCAGCTGTTCCAGTCTTCCCTCGCGAACATAGGTATAAAACCATTGGGAAAATTCGATGATCTGCGTGGTCATGTTGATGAGGATCATGATGAGCGGGGGAATGACGATCAGGAAAACCGCGACCGTCATCAAAAGCGCTATGGAATTATTTCGCTTGGGGAAAAGGGCCCTCAGTTTCGCGTAGATCGGATAGAAGGCAAAGGTGAGGATCGCGGCCCAGAAAATTGCCGTGAAAAAGGGCGAAAAGATGTTGAAAACTTCATAAATAATGAACGCCAGAACGGCAATGAAGAAGAACGAGATGAATTGTTCGCGTTTCATGGGGCTTATTTTAGCGGATAACTTACTTTTTCAGAAGGTAATTCTTGATGTAGTCCAGGATGCCTTCACGAGTGGTGTAATGGCAGCGGAAACCCGTCATTTTCTCATGATGGCTCATGTCCGCTTGCGTGAAGTTCTGGTAAAAGCTATAGGGATTATCGAAGTAATCGGGCTTGAGGGTTGTGCCGAGAGCTTCGTTCAGGGCGTCCACGATCTCATTAAAAGAAGTCGCCTGTCCGGTGCCGAGGTTCATGATCGTGCTCTCTTTGGCCTTGTGGGCCATGAGCGTGGCGGTGACGACATCCTTGACATAGATATGGTCGCGTTTTTGTTCGCCCCATTTGAAGATGCGCGGCCGG
Organism: uncultured bacterium; assembly: GCA_964524195.1. GTDB lineage: Bacteria > Omnitrophota > Omnitrophia > Omnitrophales > Aquincolibacteriaceae > Aquincolibacterium. The sequence continues at coordinate 4,609 of CAZGCC010000107.1, forward strand.
TGGCCTTCCATCATTTTGAGCGCCAGTTGATAGATCATGCTGGAAGCGTGTCCCTTGTAATATTCCCGGGGGCCGAAAACATTGAAGAACCTGAGCCCCACGACTTTGATCTTGCTGTAATAGGTTGGGGCGAGTTGATCCATGATCCATTTGGAATAACCGTAGATATTGTTCGGGTTGCCTGCGTCGGATTCCTTGATGGGGCGGTCGATCGAGCCGTAAGTTGCGGCAGAAGAGGCATAGACCACAGCGGCTTTTTTCTCCGCGGCCAGGTCCAGGACATTGCGGAAACCTTCGACATTGTCATACATCATCTTTTGTTCATCGAGGATCGTTGTGTCGGTGATGGCGGCCATGTGGTAAATTATGTCGAGTTTTTTACCCTTGGCCCAGCTCATCCAGGTCTTGTCGGAACAGTCGTAGGCCAAGAGGTCGCCCTTAAAACCGAGAAGGTTCTTGAACGAGGAGCTCCGGCAATCTTCCAGGACGGTGATCCGGGATTCGGGATGACGATTCTGGAGTTCGAAGACGATATTCGAGCCGATAAAACCGGAACCGCCCGTTACGAGGATATTTTTCATGGGGGTTATCATAGCTAAAATTCACGAAAGTTCAAACCTTTAATGCCGACAATAAAGGGGAGAGAGTGACAATGGAAAAACCCAAAATCCTGTTAAGTCTTATGTTCGTTCTTAGCATGCTTCTCGCGCCCTCTTCTCTCTATGCGGGCGATGGAGAGAATATCGCTTATGCCGCACGCGGAGCCGGCAAGATCTTCGGAAGTCTGTT
>CAZGCC010000108.1:0-752 GCA_964524195.1 uncultured bacterium
CGACTGGAGGATAACAAACGATGAAACGAACATTGCTTTACACAACGATCCTGACACTTTTTTTAACACCTGTCTGTGCGCTAGCGGAAGACGTGAAGCCGGAGGCGCCTGAAAAACCGGTGGAGACGGCGGATTCAAACCTGAAGGAGCGGCAAACGTTCAATAAGCTTCGCCGTTCGACTAAAAATATCTACAAAGTAACCATGCGCTCGGGCGTCGCGTTCCGATTGCAGACGGCGCTCGGGTATGTTTCCACGATCGATCTGCCTGAACCCGCGCTCAAAGTATTTGTCGGGGATCAGGAGCTTTTCAAAGTGGAAGTCTATGAACGGCAGGTCTTGGTGAAACCCGTCACGGATGACGCGGACGCCAGAACGAACCTCATTATTATCACGGAGTCCGGGAGGCTCGCGTTTGACGTAACTACGGGAGCGCCTGAGACCGCGGACTTCGTTCTCGATTACCGCCTGCCTCAGGATGACGAATCCCTTGTCCAGAACGCTTTTGAAAAGAAGGTGGAAGAAAAGGCCGCGGTCATTAAAGAGGACTACCACCAAAAGGAAGCGAAGCTCGAAGAAAAAGCGGAGAAACTCTCCGAAGACAAGCTTAAGGAGAAAGTGGCCTCCGGTGTCCAGTCCTTCACCTTGAAAGGATCGTTCACAAAAGGAGAGGTGCAGGTCAATCTCCTCTCGCTTTCCCGGATGGCGGATAAGGGCTACTTGAGGTTCTCGGTCCTTAACTTCTCGAAGACC
>CAZGCC010000108.1:762-5147 GCA_964524195.1 uncultured bacterium
CGGTCGAGGATTTTATGCATCCCGACCGCATTGTTATCGGTGTGGAATCCAAGCGTGCCGAGCGGCTTTTGCGCGAGATCTATAAGCCCCTTAAGGCCACGGTGGGAGCCATTGAATATGAACGCAAGCTCCTAAAGAACCAGCAATCAGGGAATATCGAGTTTCCTTCCGAACTGGAACTTTCCAAAGTCATTCAGCCTGACAGCTACGTCTACGGCGTGATCGTCTTTGATTCCCGGCCTCTCGGGAAAGGACAAAAACCGGTCTTCCGCATTTTTGAAGACGCTTTGGAACAGGGCGCTGGCCGGGATATCGAACTCAAAGGGTTCCGGTGGTTCGAATGATCAAGTTCTTCGAGCGCTTCAAAAAGAAAAACACTACGCCCGTTCCTCCGGAACCGGGGTTTTCAGCGCCTCTGAAAGGTCTCGAAAAGAGCTGGTTCAAGCTCAGGAACTTTTCTGAGAAAGGATGGGTGCTCTTGGGCGCCGCGTTAGTGATCCTTCTTATCGCGGGTTTTTTTCTGAACCATAAAGCTCCGAAGTCAAAGGTCAAAAGTCTTGAGGCCCCTGAAGAGAACCGGGTGGCGATGACCACGACTTTCATGGAGCGCGCGATAGGCGCGTATTCAAAATCCAAGCAAACGGTTGAATCCTTGAAACCCCTGAAAGTGTTGCCGGGAACCAAGCGAAAACTCGACAGTGCTATGGGTGTCTTTCTTTTCAAGAAGGAGCCGGAGCGGGAGTCCCAGACGAGGACCGAAAGATCAGAGAAAGTGAAGCTCGGGCTTGCGTCCGGAACCAAGATCCCCGCGCTCCTGGGAGAGCGGGTGTTCAGTTTTAACGTGGACGCGCCTGTCGTGGCGGTCCTTTCCAAAGACTTCACGGCCGGGGAGAAGCCCGTGATCCCCAAAGGCTCAAAATTTCTGGGGGAAGCGAACGTTCTGAAGTCCCTTGACCGGATCAATGTCCGGTTCCATCTCCTGGTCCTCCCGGACGGTCGCGAGATCCGGGTAAACGCGCTCGCGCTTTCTGAAGACGGAGCGGCAGGGATCAAAGGGAAGGTGGAAAAACAAACGGACATGAAGATCGTGAAAGCGATCGGGGAGTCTGTCCTTTCCATGGGCGCGCTATTTCTGGGAGGCCGGTCGCAGGATCCTTTCAGTATGCAGGATCAGCTGGAGCTAAACGTCGCGCAGGGCCTTTCGGATGAGGCGCGCAAGAATTTAAGGAGTGTGAACGTCGAAAAGTCCGTCACAGCGGAGGCTTCAAAGCCGATCTTCGTGTTTCTGCTTGAGGCCGTGTAACTCAAAAACAAAAAGGAGAAAAAATGGACAAAGAAAAAAAGAACAAGGGTTTTGTTGAAAAAGAGAGAGTGCGCGTCGTTCCGACGCGGAGCGGAGAGGAACTGCATTTCACGGTGGTGGAAGTGAACGGAAAACTGCGCGGAGACATCCGTTTCTTCGTGAAAAACGAGGAGAACGACGAGGTGTTTGCGGCCAAGCGCGGGATCAGCATCCTTCCGAGGCATTACAAGGCGTTCCAGGAAGGGGTCGCGGAACTCGGAGAGAAACTGGCGGAAGAACAGAAACCGGAATAACCCGGGAGCGCGGGATTTTAAAAGAGTCAAGAAAAGGAGGAAGACTCATGACGAAGTGTTTCAAAAAGAGAAAGAGGGTTTGGAGGAGCGCCGCTTGCCTTGGACTCGTGGCAGTGGTTCTGACGGCATCTGTCAGCGCGCAGGCGGCGGAATCGGTGGTGCTGCGGCCGTCGGGCGAGCTTCTTAGCATTGACGAAGCGGTCTCAAACGCGCTTAAGGACTCCAGTGAGATAAAACGCGCGCTCGCGCGTCTTGGAAAGGAGGAGGCTCTTTATAAGGGGACGCTTGCCGAGTTCTTTCCGAGGATCAAGGCGGATGTTCAAGCGGGTGCCGCCACGGGAGAGAGGACGTTCCTGTCCTATCTGGATACGGGGATCGAGCAGCCGATTTTTCAGGGCGGGAAAGCGGTCGCGGAAAAAAAGAGGCAGAACGCCGTGTGCGAGATCGAGAAACTCCGGCTCGAAGAAGTGAAACTCGATCTGGAACTTGCGGTGCGGGTCCTTCACGCGCAGGTTCTGGCGGAAAAAGAGCTCACGAGGATCGCCCAAGGAGAGGTGAAGGAGCTTACAGCGGAGTGTGAGCGGATCAAGAAGCTTTCCGGGAAAGAGGTGCTTCCGCGTCTTGAAGCCTTCAAGGTCGAAGCGCATCTTGAAAGCGTGAAGCATTCGCTCGTTCAACACAAGGAGACCTACGACTACCTGCTTACGGTCCTAAGGGAAACGGTGGGGATCGGGGAGGGAGAAGTCCTCGAGCTTCAGACGTACGGCAGTATTCAGGAAGTTGAAAGCGGGATCGAGTCGTTTCTTGACGCGTCGCGTGAAACCGATCCGGTTTACAAAGAAGGGTCTCTCATGATCCTGGCGAAGCAGCAGGAGAAGCGTTCTCTTCAAGCGGAAAGATTCCCGCAGCTCAGCCTCTCAACACGCTGGAACAGTGTCCGGGACGTGTATGTGGACACGAACCGCGTGATCGTGGGGATCGAAGGGAAATGGAACATCTGGGATTTCGGACGGCTCGGTTCCAAGATCCGCGCGAAGGAGCGGGAGATCGAGGAAACCAAATGGACCGAGGATATCCGGATCCGGGAGCATGAGCGTGAGATCAGGCGGCTCTTTCATGAAGCGAGGGCACTGCGCCAGAAGATCCGGATGACGGATGCTTTTCTCAAAGAAAATCAGGAAAGCTACAAGAACGAGAAAACACGTCTCGTAACGGGTGGTAAAGGTGCCGGGGAGCTCCTTGATTCCTTTATCGCTTTGGAAGAGGCGCGCTCAGCGGCCGTTCAGGCGATTGCGGAATACCGGATACAAATGGCGCGTCTTGAGCGAACCCGGTCCTTCAAACCAGTAGCGGTGGAAACGTTTTTGGAGAAGAACGCTCTGGATCTCGAGGAGGATAGATCGTGAGATCTTTTCCATCGATCCCGGCAGGCCGCTTTCCGCTAAGTCCGGAGACCCGTACCGCGCTATTTCTTGGCGCGGTCACGTTCCTGACCTTTCTTGCGGTGCGGCTCGTGTCGTCTGCGATCGTTTGGACGGAGGAATCCCGCTCGTTCGGGATCCTCTGGGTCGCGGGCTTCGGATTTTTATTCTTTGACGTGGCGTTCCTTTTTTCTTTGAGCGTTCTTCGGCCGTTCCTTAAAGAAACGGCACTGAAGGGAGCCTACATCAAAGAATTTCCGAAGACCGCGATCGTCTATCCCGTTCGTAACGAATCCCACGGTCTCTTCGAACGGATCGAGTATTCCTTTTCGGGGAACAAGCTTCCCAGTACCGATCTCTGGGTCCTGTCCGACTCTTCGGCCGAGTTTGAGCCCTATGAGCGGGAGATCGTCCAGAAGCTTTTAGCGAACCATCCAGATCGTGTTTTTTACAGACGAAGGGAAGCTCCCGTTGAGCGCAAACAGGGAAATATCGCTGAATTTCTGTGTTCACATCCTGAATACGTCTATCTCTATGTTTGCGACGCCGATGGGATGATTCCCAAAGGGACGCTTCTCAAGCTACTCAGAAAGGCCGAGCACCCGGAGAATAAGGACATCGCGATCTTTCAGGCGTTCATCAGGATCGCTCACGCCAGCAGTTGGTACGCCCGTTTCGAAAAGATCGGGGCGAATTTCGCTCAGCGATTCAATTTTATGTCCTTCCAGGCGATCTTTGGCCGGACCATTTCTTTCGGACACCATCAACTGGCGCGGGCCGGACTTCTTTCGAGGATCAAGCTTCCGAAGGGGCTGCTTTCCCATGATAACTGGGATACGGTCCTCTTGGACAAAATGGGATACCGTGTGGCGTTCTGCGCGGATGTTCATGCGTATGACGAGGCGCCGTCGAACTATCTTGAGGCGAGGGCGAGAGCTCGCCGATGGGCTCGAGGGACGCTACAGGGTATCCCGCTGATTTTTATGCCGGGAGTCAGCCTTGCCTCGCGGTTTCTCGCGTTCTTTGGGATCTATCTTTATGCAGCTGATGTCGTGTTCTTCTTTTGGCTCATCTTCGGTCTTCTGGCCCATTCCTGTCTTGCGGGCGAGCTTATCCATTTCGAGATCGATTCCATCTGGTTCGGGGCCTGCACGAACAGCAAACTTAAGTGGGCGCTCCTTTTTAGCGTTGCCGTAGTCTATTTTCACAAACTCTGTTTGTTGAGAAATTTGAAGGATCTCAAGGATTTTCTCTACGAGCTGGTTGTTTCTACGTTCCTCACCCTGAACAATGTTTTCTACACGCCCCTGGACATCTCAAGCATTCCGCTGAGGAAACTTCACTGGAAGCCCATGGCGAAAAATCCCT
>CAZGCC010000109.1:0-814 GCA_964524195.1 uncultured bacterium
ACAGATGGCCAAGTATCCGTTGGGCCACTCCAGAAGGAACATGGTTTTCGTTTAAAATTTTCTTTCCTTTTTCGCGATCGCTTATGAGAAGATCCTCCAGTATCTTTTCGCAATGGAACGGATCGGGGATATAGGAGAGCATTTCATAATAAGTAAGATAAGAATTATTGTGTAACATGCGGAGCATCGCAGACGCTTTAGTCTCGTCATTTTCATTCAAGACACGGGCCATCCAATATGTCAGCTGCCCATTCTGCGTTTGTCCATCAAAAATTACGCGCCGTTTCCCATAATATCGATACCAACTTCCGTTGTCCCACCATGAACTAAGAATCGCGTCCTTGGGTGCATGCTGGTCTACATAAATCAGAGCTTTGCGCCAACTATCGTTCATGAACGGGAAAATGCCTTCGGCGGAAGCGACCCCATCTTTGATGGCCATATGCACCAAAGATCCTATTCCGCAGAGAAAAGCCATGAGCAAAACCAGGTGCTTCAGACCTGTCGTTTTTTTTAAAATGCTCTTTGGAAAAGAATCGCCCCAAAAAGCACAGAAAAAAAAGAACACCGGCACGGAGAAATAAAAAACGAAACGGTTACTCTTCAAAGAAAAGATAAACATAAAAACAAACCAACAAAACATCATCAGGACTACATCCCTTCGCGCTCCACGGCGTTCCCGAACAAGCATAGCCAAAAGTGCAATCAAGGAAAGCAGAAAGATCCCCCGGTGATAAAAAAAGTCTGCGATCCCCCCAAGATCGCAAGATGCCAATTCGGAAATGGTGTAAAAAGGATTGGGCCAAATGTCCCC
>CAZGCC010000109.1:824-1553 GCA_964524195.1 uncultured bacterium
GCAGTATTTTTTGACCCAACCAGCCTGCTCGATCACACTAACCCCAGCCAAAAGATAAACAAACAATGCGCTAAAAATAAAAAAAACGAGGGCGACAACACTCAGGCGCAAGAGTTTTTTTATAAACGCCTGGCGATCCCCCCAAGTCTCGAACAGATCAAAAAGAATACTGAGCGCAAAAAATCCCGAGACAACTCCCGTCGTGAACATCCAACCAGACCAAGTTGCAGCATATAACCCTTGGAAGAAAGCTGCCGCGAAAGAGTAAGCTATCAATTGGAACACGCTATTTTGATGCTCGAGAGATTTTAAAACAAACCACACAACCAAAAGCGCCATCAAAATGCTGAGCATGTCAAAATCGTACCAACCGGCGCTGCTGCGTTGAATGCATATGGCCGTCAGCCCCGTTAAAGTGACCGCTAAAAAAGCCGCCAGGTCCGAAAACCAGCGCTTCATAAAAATGTAGAAGCACAATAAAAAAAGGATCGCGTAAAAAACAGGTATGTAAAAAAGAAACTTGTTGAGAGACAAACCCTTGAGAACCAAGGTTAATCCCTGAAAAAGGAACGCCGAAAAATAAAACAAAAAGCTATTATGATGTGTCTGAAGACCCTGGGGGGCAAGCATCGAAGTGTCGTAACTTTTTCCGTCAATTTTACGATCACCGGGATAGCCATTCTTGAGAACATTCTTTGTCCATTGCACCCAAGTGTAAGGATCATATTC
>CAZGCC010000109.1:1614-1959 GCA_964524195.1 uncultured bacterium
TAGGTCAACCCTTCCGGATCCTGGAAAGAATCCTTCAGTCTCGCGTATTCTGCATCAATATCCTTTCGAAGGGATAACGGATTGCCAGCGACCTTATCCTGTAATTTCTGGTTAACGCTATCTACCTCTGAACTATTGGTGACTGTCCCATTGGAAAAAGCGTCATGATGCATGCGATTCACAACCGTAAGCGCGGCGTCCTGTCGTAATTGAGGAAAATAAGCTGGGAAAAGACGGACATAACCATTGATGCTAAGACACACGAGGACGAGCACGAGCGACAAAAGCTTGCTGCCCGAAAAAATCGGCCCATCGAGTTCTTTGGAGATGGATTTTAAAAAAGGC
>CAZGCC010000109.1:1969-3204 GCA_964524195.1 uncultured bacterium
AATGGAATTTGATCGGTTTTAACGAATCGATAAAATATATAATTACGTTACAAACCAAAAAGGCAGCCCGGCGATCTTTTTAAAAAATCTCTTCATGAAAGGGTTCTCTATGATCGAGGTTTTGTATTGTGCGATTACGATTATAGCTATTCACGCCCACTTCGCAAGGATTGTAAACAGCGCGAAGCAAGGGCGACATGCAGCAAAAGAAACGAAAGGATCCATACCTCACATCTTATGTTAAAAAAGTTCTCCCTGTTTCACAACCGGCAGTTCATCTCCACTGCTCAATCCGCTGATGCCGAGGCCTAAAAGCCGGATGGGCTTGCGGCCGGCCATGGTTTTCGTTTTCAAAAGATCGCAGGCGATCTCATGAAGAAGGTGCCAATCTTGCGGCGGCATGGCAAGGGTTTTAGATCGCGTGATCATCTCAAAATCGTGGTACTTCACTTTTAGTATGACCATCCGTCCTGTTTTCCCCTCTTGTTTCAGGTCGTAAAAAACGCGCTCCGCAAGTTGCGCGAGCTTGCGCTTGAGCCACGGCAGATCTGTCACATCCTTTGGGAAAGTCTCCTCCGCGCTCAGCTGGGTGCGTTCCCAATGCGGGTCCACCTCGCGGTTCTCCTCCCCTCGCGCTTTATAAAAAAGCTCAAGACCCCACTTGCCTAATTTGGCGCAAAGGTCCCGGGGATTCACCCCCCAGATATCGCCGCAAGTATAAAGCGTCATCCCATGAAGGATCTCCTCGGTGCGAGGCCCGACGCCGGGGATCTTCCTCACGGGAAGATCCTTAAGGAAATCAAGCACCCGGTCCGGGAAAACCACGGTTAGCCCGTCGGGCTTTTGCATATCGGAAGCGATCTTCGCAAGGAACATGGACGGCGCAACGCCGGCGGAAGCCGTCAAGTGGGTCGCGGCAAAAATGTGCTGCTTGATCAAGGCCGCGAGCTTGACGGGGTCTTCGAGATGCAAAAGGTTTTCTGTGACATCGAGATATGCTTCGTCCAGAGAAACCTGCTCCACAAGCGGCGCATACGAATGAAAAATGGACATCACGGTTTTCGACGCGGCGTTGTATTTTTCAAAATCAGGATAGAGAAAAACAGCTTCGGGGCAGAGGCGTTTGGCCTTGGAGGTTGGCATCGCGGAATGAATGCCGAACTTACGCGCTTCGTACGAACAGGTGCTGACGACGCTCCGGCTGTTCGGGTTCCCGCCCACGATCACGGGCTTGC
>CAZGCC010000109.1:3214-4337 GCA_964524195.1 uncultured bacterium
GATCGAATCAACAGGTACAAGTTCGGGTTGGCCGCGCTGTCGATCCTTGATCTCGACCTTGCCTTCTTTCAGGTTCCGGTCGCCGATCACGATCTGCTTGGGAATGCCGATGAGATCCGCATCGTTGAATTTTACGCCGGCGCGTTCGTCACGATCATCAAAAAGAACTTCCTTGCCGGCCTTTGTCAGCCTGTCATAGATCTTTTCGGCGGCAGCGCGCACTTTTTCATCGCCATGATTCACGGTGATGATCTCGACGGCGAACGGCGCGATCGCTTCGGGCCACTGAATGCCTTTAATGTCATGATGCTGCTCGATCGTCGCCGCGAGAATGCGGTTCACGCCGATCCCGTAGCAACCCATGATGGCCGGCTTCCGCTCGCCTTTCTCATCCAGAAAATGAGCCCCGATGGATTCCGAGTACCGGGTTCCGAGTTTAAAGATGTGGCCTATTTCCATGCTAGTCGCTAATACGATTTTGCTTTTCCCGTCCGGCGCGAGATCGCCGTCTTTGACAAAACGGATGTCGCCTGTGGCCGCCGGCGTGAAATCACGATGGATCGTGACGCCCTTGATGTGTTTATCTTTCTGATTCGCGCCCGTGACCGCATCGGCGATCCCCAAAATATCCCAATCCGCATAGACCGGGATCTTGAGCCCCACGGGTCCCGCGAACCCGACCGGCGCGCCCGTTGCCTCCAGGATCTCATGACCCTCCGCCTGACGAAGCTCCTTGGCCCCGATGAGTTTCCGCAACTTTCCTTCATTGACTTCGCTGTCGCCGGTCACAAGAGCCGCGACGGGTTTCCCATCCGCCATAAAAATAAGCGTCTTGATCATATGAGAGGGAGCGACCTTGTAACGGTGCGAGATCTCCTCGATGGTCCGTAGATTCGGGGTGTCAAAAGGTTCGGGTTTTGAGATCTGGGGAACAGGCGTTTTCAGGTTGGGGTTCCCGCGAGTCGCGATGTCCTGACTTGCGAGATACCCATCCTCGGAACTCGCCACCCGGTCTTCGCCATAGGGACAGATCACCATGAATTCCTGGCTCATCTTCCCGCCCATCATGCCAGTGTCCGCGTTCACGACCTGGAATTTCAAGCCGCAGCGCGTGAAGATCCGG
>CAZGCC010000109.1:4347-5086 GCA_964524195.1 uncultured bacterium
GATAAGCGTCATGCATTTTCTGATAGTGGGCATCCAGCCCTTTTTCATCCACATCAAAGCTGTAGGCGTCCTTCATAATGAATTCTTTGGTGCGGATCACGCCGAATCGCGGCCGCGCTTCATCGCGGAATTTGTTCTGGATCTGATAAAGGTTGAGCGGCAGGTCGCGGAAGGATTTGATGTTCGTCCCCACAAGGTCGGTGATGATCTCCTCGTGCGTGGGCCCAAGGACAAATTCATGCCCGGCGCGATTCTTGAAAGCGATCTTATCGTCGCCGAGCGTCTCGTAACGGCCCGATTTTTTCCAGATCTCGGCTGGATGGAGCGCGGGCAAAAGCACTTCGCTCGCGCCGGTGCGGTTCATCTCTTCACGGATGATCCCGATGATCTTCTGAAGCACCCGGAAGCCCAGCGGCAAGTAACTGTAAACGCCCGAAGAAAGCTGCCGGACAAGACCGGCCCGGAGCGCGAGCTGGTGGCTGATAGCTTCGGCATCCTTGGGAACATTTCTGAGACTGGGGATCAGGGTCTGGGTCCAGCGCATGGCTTTTATCCTCAACTCTTTGAAAATTGAAAAAGCTTTTGGATCTTTTGAAGGATCTCAAGATTGACAAAATCATTATAAACGACGAACACCATGAGAACCATCAACAAAATGAAACCGCCCGTGGTGATCTTCTCCTGAAGCGCGGGGTTGATGCGCCTGCGCGTCACAAGCTCGATCAGAAGAAAGACCAGA
>CAZGCC010000110.1:0-5003 GCA_964524195.1 uncultured bacterium
TCCTTTTCTTCAGGGGTGCCTTCCGTGATCGCGTAGTATTTTTTTGTCGCGAGTTCCCAATGGCCCTGGAGCGCGCGCTTGACGGCATCGCTTTTGGCGAAAACGATCAGCCCTGAAGCGTCCCGGTCCAGACGGTGCACGATATAAACACGGCCGCTGCCGTCCTTTGTTTTTGCCTTTTCATAGTCATTGAGCATGAAATAAAGCGTCGCCATTTTTTCGCGCTCGGTTCCCATCGTAAGAAGCCCTGACGGTTTTTCGACCACCAGAAGGTCCTTATCCTCGTGAACGATCTTGAGGCCCAGATCTGTTTTGGCCCTTTCCACGGTCGCACGGCCCTTGCCCAGGATCTCGACTTTGTCGCCGGGTTTCAAGGGATGCTTGTACCAGGTGACTTCGCGGCCGTTGATGTGGACGGAGCCGAATTTGAGGATCTGTTTGATCTTGGTCTTTTTGAGGTCTTTAAGGACGGTGAAGAGGAAATCCTGAAGGAGAGCTTTCTCCGTGACCGGGAGTATCCGCACGCTTATCCGAGAATCCGGGTAATGAAAAAGCCCGGGAAAATACCCAGCGCCAGAACGCCCAGGAACATGGCCCATAGGGCGATCGTCAAAGTTTTTGAGGGGGAGGCAAAGGCCGGGCCCGTCGCAGGCGTCAGGTACATGAGCCGGATGATCCGGAAATAATAATAGGCCGCGATCACGCTGTTAACGGCCGCGACGATCACAAGCGTCATGAATTTCGCCTCGATCGCGGCCGCGAAAACATAATATTTCCCGATAAAACCCGCGAGCGGCGGAAGGCCGGTCAGCGAAAGCAGAAAGACCGTGAGCATGGCCGCGGCAACGGGGGAACGCTGGGAAAGTCCCGCATAAGCGTCCAGGGAATCGCTCCGGGTCTCTTCGCCGACGATCGTGACGACCACGAAGGCGCCAAGGTTCGTCAAAAGATACGCGAGTAAATAGATCAGGACCGCGCCCCGGCCGAGGATCGAAAACACGGCAAGGCCCATCAGGATGTAGCCGGCCTGCGCGATGCTCGAATAAGCGAGGAACCGTTTGATGTTCGTTTGAGAGACCGCCGTGATATTGCCGATCGTCATGGTCAGGATCGAAAGGATCACCAGCATGGGGCTCCAAACCGGAGCGAAATGTCCGAAAGCTGTGGCGAGGACGCGCGTCAGGATCGCAAAGCCCATCGCTTTGGGCGCGACGGTCAGGAACGCGGTGACGGGCGTCGGCGCGCCTTCATAAACATCCGGCGCCCACATATGGAAAGGAGCCATGGAGATCTTGAAGCCCAGGCCAACGAAAAAGAGCAATATGGCGACGATCGCCAAGGGCTTGAACGGGGCATCCAGAAGCGCATTTCCGATGACCGGGAGCTCGAGGGATCCGGCCGCGCCGTAAAGAAGCGACATCCCGTAAAGCATGATCGCCGAGCAAACGCTGCCGAAAAGGAGATACTTGATGGCTGCTTCCTTGGATTTTGAGTCGTTTTTCAGAAATCCAACTAGCAGGTAGGAAATGAGCGAAACAAATTCGATGCTGAGGAAGATCATCAAAAGATTATCCGCTGCCGCGACCAGGATCAGGGCGAAGGCCATGAAAAGGAACAGGCCGTAGAATTCGCCTTCGTAACGGTTCTTGACCGGGGAATAGCCCATCGAGATCAGAAGGGTCACCGCGACAGCGCCCAGAGCCAGCATGCGGAAGAAATGTGAAAAGACATCCACATAAAACATGCCAAAGAAGAGGGGTAGAGGATGTTCGGGGATTTTGGCGAGACAGAAAGCTGCCACGATCACTAGGAGCGCGAACTGGCCCACGAGTTTTTTCTGTTTGATGAAAAAATCGAGCGCGAAAGCGGCGAACGCGCCGCCGAGGAGCACCAGTTCCGGAATAAAATATTTCAGGCTCTCAACAGGTCCCACTAGAGCTTTCCTCCAAGAGTTTTAAGAAGGCCGTCCAGCGTCGGGATCATGTAATCCAGGATGATCCTGGGGTAAACGCCGATCCCGAGGATCAGGACCATAAGAGGAGCAAGCGTGAACACTTCAACCGCTTTGATATCGGAGAGGCCCTCCCACTTCGGATTGAGCTTTCCAAGCAGGACCCGCTGGATCATATAGAGAAGATAAGTAGCTGCCAGAATGATACCGATCGTGGAGAGGCCGGTCACGACCTTGGAATACTGATAAGAGCCCAACAGCACCAGGAATTCGCTGACGAATCCGCTTAAAGCCGGAAGGCCCAGCGAAGCGAGCGCAAAAAAAGTCAGGATCCCCGCATAACCCGGCATTTTGGCGCCAAGGCCGCCAAAGCCGTTCAGGTCCCGGGTGTGCGCGCGGTCATACAGGACACCCACCAGCAAGAAGAGACCGCCGGTGATCGTGCCGTGCGTGAACATCTGAAGCATCGCTCCGCGGAAACCATCCGCGTTCAACGCCGCAAGTCCCAGAAGGACGAACCCCATGTGGCTCACGCTCGAGTAGGCGACCATTTTCTTGAAATCGGTTTGCGCGAGTGCCACGAATCCGCCGTACACGATCCCGATGACGGCCAAAACCGCCATCGCGGGCTGGAACCAGTGCGTGGCATCGGGGAAAAGGGGATAGCTGAAACGGAAGAACCCGTAGGTCCCCATTTTCAGGAGGACACCGGCCAGGATCACGCTGATCGGGGTCGGGGCTTCCACATGCGCGTCCGGGAGCCAGGTGTGAAAAGGGAAGATCGGCACTTTGATCGCGAAGCCCAGGAAAAACGCCATGAAAACGATCTGCTGGAAAAAAAGTCCGCGGGGCATGCCGACGAGCTGTGTCATATCAAAGGTGTGCGGCGCGGCGGCGAAATAAACTCCGAGGATCCCCAGCAGCATAAAGAGGCTTCCCGCGAGAGTGTAGAGAAAGAATTTGATAGCGGCATATTCGCGCCGCGGTCCGCCCCAGATCCCGATCAGGAAATACATCGGGACCAGCACCACTTCCCAGAGAACATAGAACAGGAAGAGGTCGAGCGCGAGAAAGGTCCCCATCATTCCGGTTTCAAGCAGGAGGTAAAGGAAATAGTACTCTTTTTCACGGGCGTCCTTTACGCGGACATGGGGAAAAGAGGCCACGCAGGCCAGAAGCGAGATAAGCCCCGTGAGAAAGATCATGGGAAAGCTGATCCCGTCGGTCCCCAGCAGGTACTGGACATTGAATTGCGGGATCCACGAAGCGCGTTCGACCATCTGGAAGCCGGCCTGGCCGGGTTGGAAGAATGTCATGGCATAGAGGACGAGCCCGAACACCACTCCGGTGGTCGCGAGGGCGATCCACTTGATCGCGTGAGTCGCGCTTTTTGGCACGAACAGAATAATGAAGGCGCCGATCAGCGGCGTAAAAATGATCCAGGACAGAATATGCGAGGTCATAAAAGCTCCTTTACCCCGTTAGAGATCGAACCTGTCTCCCTAACAAGATTGTTTAGAATTTATCCATCAATGGATACGCAATGCCCCTTTGGAGATCTTCGAATCTCTAACGGGGTTCATGATATTTTAAGTTCGAAAAACAAGAATGCCAGAACGCACAAGAACGCGATCAGTAAATAATTTTGAACAAAGCCCGTCTGAACGCGTTTGGTGAAAGAATTCAGGAAATAGACCAGAGTGCCCATGAAATTGACCAGGCCGTCCACCATATATTTGTCGAACCAGTTCTTGATCCCGCTCAGGAACATGGTGTTGTGTCCGGTGCCGTTCACGGCACCGTCAACGACGGTCTCATCGAACCGGAAGAGCTTGCGGCCGATCGCATGGAAAGGTTTTATGATGTAAGCCGAATAGAGTTCGTCGAAATAGAACTTGTTGAAGGAAAGGCGGTAGAGGGGGGCGAACTTGCTGGCGATCGCCGGGGCCCAATGGGTCTTTTTCAGATACATGATGAACGCAAGCGCGATCCCGAGAACGGCGACCGCGATCGAACAGGCCATGACCACTAACGAAGGTTCGTATTCCGGATAATGGATCATATGGGCCATGAATTTCTGGAACCAGTGATGCATGAAAGGAGAGCCGGGGATGCCGAGCAGGACAGACCCGATCGCCAGACACCAGAGCGGCGCGGTCATGAGCGCCGGCGATTCATGGGCATGGACTTTGGAGTTCCGGGGCGCGCCGAAAAAGGTCAGGAAGATCAAACGGAACATATAGAAGGCCGTCATGAAAGCCGTGAGAAGCAGGATCCCGAAGACCAGGAAATTCCCTGAGCCGAAGGCCGCAAGAAGGATCTCGTCTTTCGACCAGAACCCTGAAAGCGGGGGGATGCCGGCCAGCGCGAGGCTCGCGATGATGAAGGTCGTGGCTGTGTGGGGCATTTTCTTGAAGAGCCCGCCCATCTCGCGGATATCCTGGACATGAGCGCCGTGGATCACGCTGCCCGCGCCGAGGAAAAGAAGCGCCTTGAAAAAAGCATGTGTGATGAGATGGAAAGTGCCGGCGCCGAGGCCGGAAAGCCCCATGGCGGTCACCATGTAGCCCAGCTGCGAGATCGTGGAGTAGGCCAGGATGCGCTTGATGTCATTTTGGGTCAGCGCGATAAAGGCGGCCATGAACGCCGTGATCGTGCCGATGGCCGTAACGACCGGCAGGACATTGGGGACGACCATAAAAAGAGCAAAAGAACGGGCGACCAGGAACACACCGGCCGCGACCATGGTGGCGGCGTGGATCAGGGCGCTCACGGGCGTCGGGCCTTCCATTGCGTCCGGCAGCCACACATGAAGCGGGAACTGGGCGGACTTTCCGATCGTGCCGCAAAAAATAAAAAGGGCCGCCATCGCGAGGAGACCGGTATTCAGCGCGGCATGAGTCTGGTCGGACCCCGCCAGCAACGCGTTCATTTCCGAAAAGTTCAGGGTTCCGAGTGCTGCAAAGAGCGTCAGGAATCCCAGAAGAAATCCGACATCCCCGATCCGGGTTGTCAGGAACGCTTTCAGGGAAGCGTTCGCGGCGGAAGGTTT
>CAZGCC010000111.1:0-3681 GCA_964524195.1 uncultured bacterium
GATGTTTTCCTTCCAGCGCGAAGTCTCAAAGCTTCGGCTGGAGGCACTGGGGCCACAGGGCCCGGGAGCAATAACGATAAAGCGGGACAACAACAATATCTTAACAACCTGTTATTGGAAAAGGGGATGGCTATCAGAGTGCGGAGCTGACCTTATGTTTCGGCTCTGTGGTATCTGCGCATAGACACAAATGCAGCGAGTTCGAATACGGGATAGAGTTTTCATTGGCACAAGGAACAGAATATGAAATTTGCGCTGGTAAATGGACAAAGGAATGAAGCTCAGAAAGGGCTGCGAGGTATTTGCGTAAATTGTCAAAGTGATATGGTTGCTAAGTGCGGGCAAGTAAAGGTGCCGCATTGGGCACATAAAAGTAAAAAATCGTGCGACCCGTGGTGGGAGAACGAAACGGAATGGCATAGAACATGGAAGAACCATTTTCCTAAGGAGTGGCAGGAAAAAATCCATATCGATGCAACGACTGGGGAGAAACATATTGCAGATATAAAAACGGATCAAGAACTCATAATAGAATTTCAGCATTCTGCGATCGAACCTAGTGAAGTTCAGAGTCGTGAAGAGTTTTATAAGAAGATGGTGTGGGTTATTGACGGTACACACCGGAAGGGAGATTACTCCCGTTTCAGAAAAGGGTTTTGTTCCCTCAGGTCTTCGAAGATACCAGGGATTTTCCTATCATTGCTTCCTGGCAAGTGTTTCCACGCAAGCTGGATTAATAGGTCTGTGCCAGTTTATTTTGATTTTCAGGATAGAAACGCTGCTAATCAGCAAGATGAGTTGCGCTCTGTTCTGTGGTGCTTATTCCCAGGTCGTCCGGGAGGGTTTGCTGTTGTTGCCGGAGTTCCACGCGAAGATTTTGTAAAATTTTCTTCCAAGGATTCTCATTTGATTTTTGCTCATGAGATGCTCAGTAATATCTCACAGGCATTTCAACCGCAGCGCGCAGAAGAAGAGAAAAGAAAATATCCGCAAGTTGCACCCTATCGGCAGCAGTATGCAAGAAACCCAGGGTATCGGAGATATAGACTCTAATAAACCAAGGTTCCAGGAGGGCGTATGAAGAATTTCGGAATAATGATTTTGTGTGTTTCTTTAGCCGTGGCAGCGTTTTTGTTTGCGCTGAAAGGCAGATACCAAGTCGCAACATATGAAGGTAGCCTTTTGGGTCAAATGTCATGGATGAAATATGACACTATGACCGGCAGGACCTGGGTGATCTCAGATAAGGGAATACATTGGATAGAGATAAACGATTATGGATACGCTTTTCTTAAACCGGAGGATCAAAAAGAAAAAAAATAAAACAAAAACAGGTGACAGTCACCTCAAAGGGGACAGGCATTGAAAGATAGCCTGTCCCCTTTGTGTTAAAATAGCCCCCATGGAAATTAAACGGCTGAAGGTCAATAGCGCGATCACGATCGAGGGACTTGAAGACCTCTTGAACGGTCTGCAATACCAGAAAAAAGAATTCGTCGCTCTGCCGGGAGAGTTTGCCGTTCGCGGCGGGGTGGTGGATATCTACCCCATCACTTACCGGCTTCCGGTCCGCGTGCAGTTCCGGGGCGATATGCCCGTCCAGATCCGCGATTTCTCGCTTGGAACGGGGGAGAGCACAGCCACTTTTGAAGAAGTATTCCTCATCCAGGTTTCCGATCTCTTCCGTAAAAAACTCCGGCGTATGGAGGAACGGCTCGAGTCGTTTGAGCCTGTTGCCGGCCTCAGAGACCTTGAGCGGGGCGACCTCGTGGTGCATCTCAAGTACGGCATCGGTCGTTTCCTTGGCACCAAAACCATCCAGATGCAGAAAGAACGCACCCGCTGCGTCGCGATCGAGTACGCCGATAAAGAGATCCTCTATCTTTCCATGGAAGAGCCGCTGGAACGGTACATTGGAGGTTCCGGCGCCGGTCCCAAGCTGACCCGGCTCAATACCAAAGAATGGGAAAGGATCAAGGACCGTACCCGGACGGCGCTCCATAAGGTCGCGCATGATCTTCTGGAGATCCAGGCTAAACGCAGCACGCTCAAGGGACTGTCTTTTCCCAGAGACACGCCTTGGCAAAAAGACTTCGAGCAAGAATTTCCTTTTGAAGAGACTGCGGGCCAGAAGCGAGCCATCGAAGAAGTTAAAAGGGATATGGAATCCTCGGGGCCGATGGACCGGCTGCTTTGCGGGGATGTTGGTTACGGCAAGACCGAAGTCGCGATGCGCGCGGCATTCAAAGCGGTGATGGGAGGCAAGCAAGTGGCGTTCCTCGTGCCGACCACGATCCTGGCGGAGCAGCACTTCGTTCTGCTGAAGGATCGCGCGAAAAATTTTCCTGTGACCGTCGGACTCCTCTCCCGGTTCCAAACCCCCAAAGAACAGAAGGGCGTCGCGCGGTCTTTAAGCGAAGGGGCAACGGATGTCGTGATCGGGACGCACCGGCTGCTTTCCCGGGATATCGGGTTCAAGGATCTCGGACTTGTGATCATCGATGAAGAGCAACGGTTCGGCGTCCGCCACAAGGAAAAGCTCAAGCAAATGCGCACGCAGGTGGATGTCCTGACGCTCACGGCCACGCCGATCCCGCGCACACTTCACATGGCGCTTCTGGGGGTGCGGGATATGTCGGTGATCGATACACCACCCGAGAACCGGCTACCGATCGAAACTTTTGTGATGGAATACCATGAAAATATCATCAAGCAGGCGATCGAGCGGGAACTGGCCCGGAAAGGGCAGGTCTATTTTGTGCATAATCGCGTTCAATCAATCGACAGGGTCCATGAGAGGCTCAAAAAACTTTTACCCGGGGTGCGATTTGGCGTGATGCATGGGCAGATGAAAGTCGAGATGCTGGAGGTCGTGATGAAACGGTTCCTCAAAGGGGAGATCGATTGCCTTCTCTCGACCAATATTGTGGAATCGGGGATCGATATCCCGAATGTGAACACCCTGATCGTGGACCGCGCCGATTGTTTCGGACTCGCGGACCTTTATCAATTGCGTGGTCGGGTAGGGAGGTTCAAGGAAAAACGGCAGGCGTTCGCGTATTTCCTGATCCCGAAGGATTGGGTCATGACTCAGGACGCGCAGAAGCGCCTTCATGCTATCGAGAAATTCACGCAACTCGGCTCCGGGTTCAAGATCGCCATGGAGGATCTCGAGATCCGGGGCGCCGGGAACCTGCTGGGGCATGAGCAAAGCGGTTTCATCCAGGCCGTGGGATTTGATCTCTACTGCCGGATGCTCAAAAAGGCGGTTGAAGAACAAAAGCCAGCTCCCAGACTATAGACCATAGACTGGAGTCCAAGGCTATAAGCTGTGAGCCATAAACCACGATTATTTTGCTGCAGTCTCTAGTCTGTCCTGACTTTTATTTTATGATAGTCAAGACTGCCCCAATCTCAGCCTCTCTTCGGATTGATGGGAATTGGGGCTGTAGTCTGAAGCCTGAAATGTTGTATAATGCCCCGTCTATTCACCCCGTTAGAGATTAGAGACAAGAATCGCTTTTAGAGCGCTTTCAGAAAATAGTGAGAATTTAGAATGAATCACTCATCTTTAAACATCCCGGAGAGAACTGAGATATGAGATCAACGATCTCTAACGGGGTAAAAAAGTTTATTCCCCTGATTATATTAGCGATCCTGTTCTCCGCGTCCCTTGCCTGT
>CAZGCC010000111.1:3691-4927 GCA_964524195.1 uncultured bacterium
GATCGCCATGGAGGATCTCGAGATCCGGGGCGCCGGGAACCTGCTGGGACATGAGCAGAGCGGTTTTATCCAGGCCGTGGGCTTTGATCTCTATTGCCGGATGCTCAAGAAAGCGGTGGAAGAGCAAAAAGCCGCTTAACAGCCCGGGGAACGGGAAATGTTAAAATGAGCCGTTCGTTTAGCGTTCCCCGTTACCCGTTCCCCGAGTTCTCTGTTTGTTGTATAATACCGCCCTGTCCAAACTTCTACTGCGTAAAAATTGAAAGGTACTGGGACTATGAAAAAAATCATTCTCCCGCTTATTTTAATAGTTCTCTTCTCTGCGTCGCTCGTTAGCGCCGCGGAAAAGGAGCTCCTTGACCGTGTGGTGGCCGTTGTGAACGATGAGGTCATCACGCAAGCCGAACTGGATACTTTTCTCCGCCCCATTTATGAACAATACAGCAAGGAATACAGCGGCGAAGCTCTGATGAAAGCGATCCACGAAGTCCGTCAAAAAGTCCTGAGCCAGATGATCGAGGACAAGCTTGTGTATCAGGAAGCGGTCCAGATGGGGATCGAAGTCCAGGACGAGGAAGTGGACAAGGAGTTCGCGGCGATGAAGGCCAAGATGGAAAAACCCGAGGAACTGGACCAGATGCTTAAAGTGGAGGGGTTGACGATGGGCGCGCTCCGTGAGCGGCTCAAGAAACAGGCGATGGTCCGTCAGCTTCAGGACCGCGAGGTCCGTTCCAAGGTCATTGTATCTCCCCGAGAGATCGAAGATTTTTTCAACAAGAATCCCGAACAATTCAAGGTCAAAGAACGCATCCGGGTCCGGTCTCTGACGGTCAAAAAAAGCGAAGAAGCGCGCGGGAAAGGACTGACGGATGAAAAAGCAAGACAGAGGATCGAGCTTTTGGAGCAGAAGATCCGTCTTTACCGGAATTTTGACCAGGTCGTGACGGATTTTTCCGAGGACAGCCTTGCCAAACAGGAAGGCCTTGGGGACTGGATCGAGCGGGGCGCGATGATCGAATCCGTCGATGAAGTGATCTTCAACACTCCGGTGGGTCAAATGACCGGCATTGTTGAAACCCCCATCGGGTATCATATTTTCCGCATCGAAGCCAAAGAGCCCGGTAAAGTCAGGACTTTTGAGGAAGTGAAAGACCAGATCGCGGGCTATCTTTTCCAGCAAAAAAGCAACGAACGGTTCCGGGACTGGATGGAAGAAGTCAAAAAAGCGGCCTACAT
>CAZGCC010000112.1:0-4112 GCA_964524195.1 uncultured bacterium
CAGAAATACGAAACAAAACTTGAGATGCAGTCCGTGGGTTATGTCCTGCAGGTTGGGGACGGGATCGCGCGTGTCTACGGCCTCGACGAGGTCATGGCCGGCGAACTGGTCACCTTCCATGACGGAACGACGGGCCTGGTGCTCAATCTGGAGCCCCATCATGTCGGCGTCGTCATCCTCGGCGAGGATCGCAACATCAAGGAAGGCGACCAGGTCAAGCGCACCGGGAAGATCGCTCAGGTTCCCGTCGGCGACGCCTTGAAAGGCCGTGTCATTAACCCTCTCGGAGAACCGCTTGATGGAAAAGGACCGATCGCCGCGCAAAAAACCCGTCCGATCGAATCCATGCCTCCCTCCGTCGTCCAGCGCCAGCCGGTCAAGGAGCCTCTTCAGACCGGTATCAAATCCATCGACGCCATGATCCCGATCGGCCGCGGTCAGCGCGAGCTCATCATCGGCGACCGCCAGACCGGCAAGACGGCGATCCTGATCGACACGATCCTCAATCAAAAAACCACCGGCGTGCACTGCATTTATGTCGCGATCGGACAGAAACTCTCAAGCGTCGTGGCGCTTACGGAAGCGCTCGAAAAGCATGGCGCCATGGAATACACCACGGTCGTCTCCGCCTCCTCCGACGATCCCGCGCCTCTTCAATATCTCGCGCCTTATGCCGGCGCCGCGATCGGGGAAGAATCCTTGTTCAACGGCAAGCACGCGCTCGTCGTCTATGATGACCTCTCCAAACATGCGGTCGCCTATCGCCAGCTCTCGCTGCTTCTCCAAAGGCCTCCGGGACGGGAAGCCTATCCGGGGGATGTATTTTACCTCCATTCCCGGTTGCTTGAACGAGCCGCCAAAATGCGTGAAGACCTTGGCGGAGGATCGCTCACAGCACTTCCCGTGATCGAAACACAGCTCGGCGATATCTCCGCTTACATCCCGACGAATGTGATCTCCATCACCGACGGACAGATCTATCTGGAAAGCGATCTTTTTTACGCGGGCGTCCGTCCCGCCATCAATGTGGGGCTTTCTGTTTCGCGCGTCGGCGGCAACGCCCAGACCAAAGCCATGAAACAGGTCGCGGGAACGCTGCGCCTCGCGCTTGCGCAATACCGGGAACTTCAGGCGTTCGCGCAGCTCTCGACCGATCTGGACAAGTCCACCAAAGACCAGCTGACGCGCGGCGAACGGATGGTCGAGATCCTGAAACAGACCGACCTCCACCCGCTTCCGCTTGAAAAACAGGTGATCAGTATTTTTGCGGGCAACGAAGGTTTTCTGGATGATATCCCCACGGAGCGCGTCAAAGCTTTTGAAACGGGACTTTGGGATTTCGTCGACAAGAATTATCACGAGATCCTCATCGAGATCGCGGAGAAAAAGGCACTCTCTGACGGGCTCAAAGAAAATCTGAAGCAAGCGATCTTAAAATTCAAAAGCGCTTTCAAATAACGAGGGAACGGTTCCGGTTTTCCGGGAACCTAAAAAATGTCAGGCCAATTACGAACACTTAAGAACAGGATCCGGGGCGTCGAAAGCACCCAAAAGATCACCCGGGCCATGGAAATGGTGGCGGCCTCCAAGCTGAAACGGTTTCAGAGGCTCCGCGACGAAGCGACGCCTTATGTTCAGGCTTTGGAAGGCGTGCTGAACAGGCTCCTCGGCTCCGATATTCCGCCCCAACACCCCTTGCTGGAGAGCCGTGAAGAAAAAAAGACCGCGCTTCTTGTGATCACCTCCGATACGGGCCTTTGCGGTTCCTACAATCACGGGCTTATCAGCGCGGCCCAGAAATTCCTAGCCGGGTCTTCCGCCGCGCCCCTCTTGATCGGGGTCGGCAAGACCGGCGTGAATGCCCTCGCCCGAGCCGGTCACACATGCCACCGCGCCTTCACAGACACCAAGACTTCGCAACTCGAGTCCGTCATCGCCGAAACAACTTCGCTTGTGGAAAATCTTTTTATGGAAAAAAAGGCTGACGCGATCCATGCGG
Source organism: uncultured bacterium (assembly GCA_964524195.1). GTDB lineage: Bacteria > Omnitrophota > Omnitrophia > Omnitrophales > Aquincolibacteriaceae > Aquincolibacterium. Next base: position 2,000 of record CAZGCC010000112.1, read on the forward strand.
TCTATTCCCACTTCACGGGCAAGTATGTGTATGCCGCCACGACGGAAAAGATCCTGCCGTTCCATCTCAAGCCGAACGGCGATTTCGATTTCCCGGGCGAAACCGGAAGCCCTTACATTATGGAACCCAGCCGCGGAGCTTTGTTCCACCGGCTCATCCCGCTTGTTTTTGCCGCGAAAGTCCGCATGCTCTTCATGGAATCCATGGTCGCGGAACAGATGGCGCGTATGAATGCCATGTCTCAAGCTACCGAGAACGCGAACGAATTGGTCGACACGCTTGTGCTCTTGCGAAATAAAATGCGTCAGGCGGCCATCACGAATGAACTGATCGAGATCGTTTCGGGCTCAAGAGCCTTAAAACAATAGCGTCTAGTGAATAAGGACCCGGGGATCGCAAAGATTTTGCTTCCCCAAAACGCCATTTAAAAGGAGTCATTTATGTCATTTGGTAAAGTTATTCAAGTCATGGGACCCAGCGTCGATGTCGAGTTCGAGGCCGGGCAACTTCCCAAAATGCTGAACGCCCTGGAAGTGGAAATGAAGAACCGGACCCTGGTCCTGGAAGTCGCGCAGCACATTGGGGACAATATCGTCCGCGCGATCGCGCTCGCCTCGACCGATGGCCTGGTCCGCGGCATGAAAGTGAAAGATACCGGCGCTTCGATCTCGGTCCCTGTGGGAGAACAAACGCTCGGCCGCATTTTTAATCTTCTGGGTCAGCCGATCGATGAGCAGGGCCCCGTCAAGGACCTGACGAAAAAAAACAGCATCCACCATCCCCCGCCGTCTTTCGAAGAACTGCTCCCCGTAACGGCGATCCTCGAGACCGGGATCAAGGTCATTGATCTTCTGGCGCCTTATCCGAAGGGCGGCAAGGTCGGCCTTTTCGGCGGAGCCGGTGTCGGGAAAACCGTGATCGTGATGGAACTGATCCACTCGATCGCGAATGAGCACGGCGGCGTTTCTGTCTTTTGCGGCGTCGGAGAACGAACGCGGGAAGGTAACGACCTCTGGCTTGAGCTTAAGGAATCCGGTGTCATCAAAAAAACCGCGATGGTGTTCGGGCAAATGGACGAGCCGCCCGGCGCGCGCCTTCGCGTTGCCCTTTCGGGCCTCACGATGGCGGAATATTTCCGCGACGAAGCTCACCAGGATGTCTTGCTTTTCATCGACAACATTTTCCGTTTCACGCAGGCGGGTTCCGAAGTCTCCGCGCTTTTAGGCCGTATGCCTTCCGCGGTCGGTTATCAGCCGAACCTCGCCACCGAAATGGCCGCCCTGCAGGAACGCATCGCGTCCACAAAATCAGGCTCGATCACTTCGGTGCAGGCCATCTATGTGCCGGCCGACGACTTGACCGATCCCGCGCCGGCAACCGCCTTTTCGCATTTGGACGGTGTGACCGTGCTCTCACGGTCGATCGTGGAACAGGGAATTTTTCCGGCGGTGGATCCTCTTGCTTCGACTTCGCGCATGCTCGACCCGCGCATCGTCGGTCAGGAGCACTACGACATTGCCCGCGAAGTCCAGCGCATCCTCCAGCGCTACAAGGACCTCAAAGACATCATCGCGATCCTGGGGATCAACGAACTTTCTCCGGAGGACAAGGAACTCGTGATGCGCGCTCGTAAGATCGAACGGTTTTTCTCGCAGCCGATGTTCGTGGCGGAAGCTTTTACCGGGCGCAAAGGCCGTTATGTACAATTGAAGGATACGATCGCCAGCTTCAAAAAGATCCTCGCCGGCGAGCTCGACCACATTCCCGAACAGTGTTTTTATATGGCAGGCGGGATTGAAGATGTTTTAGAAGCCTACGAGAAAGTTAAAGCCAATGCTTAAGATTTCGTTCGGTCACGGCGACAGCGCCAGTCCTGGTTTCCCTGCTACGCTTTTTATTAAAACCAGGGCAGGCGGTATCGAAGATGTGATGGAGTCCTACGAGAAAATTAAGGTGACTGCCTAAGATGGCTACCTCTTATTCGCTCAAGATCATTACCCCGCAAGGGACCGCCTATGAAGGAACGGTGATCCACACGCTCCTCCCCACCGAGAATGGTTATGCCGGCGTTCTGGCTCAACACGCGCCCTATATGGTTTCTTCTAAAGGCGGG
>CAZGCC010000112.1:4285-4925 GCA_964524195.1 uncultured bacterium
TTTTAACGCAAACCTGCACCGCAGGAAGTCTGACGGATCTTTCCGCAAAAGCTTGATCGTTCTGCCGGTTCACCAAGCCGCCGGATCCCCCCTCTAAAAAAATATTCCCATAACGAGAAGCGCCGACCCCACCGCTGCGGTGCTTAGCATCACCACACGGAGCGCGACAGGCTCCCGGATAAGCTCCATCAAGATCTCCCGGGACTTCTTATAATAGAAGACAAGCGGCGCGACCTTGACGAGCCCAAGGCTTACCACGAGCGTCACCACAAAATTCTCCATGGTCGCCGCTTTCATGAATTCGTACCAGGTCCACAAGACCCAGAAGAGCACCGCCACTCCGGCGGTCAGCATCCAGCGGGGACGGTCTTCGGGATAAAGCTTCGCGACAAGCCGCTTCCAACCTTCCGGAAAGATCGAAACACACAACCCGCCGAGCAGCATCCACGCGCCCAGCGCTATGCTAAGCACTCTAAAATAATTCATCGATACCTCTCCTGAATTCCTGCCGTTCTTGTTACTTTCAGACTAGAGACCCGGAACTACAGCTCTTTGGTTTCTTGCCGGCGGTCTCAGGTCCGGAGGTCATTGTATCGAAAAACTCGCGTTCACGACAGCGGTGACTTTCTTCTCAAGCGAA
>CAZGCC010000113.1:0-952 GCA_964524195.1 uncultured bacterium
GAGGGCGCTTCTTACGGACCTTCAGGGTCGCGCCGCTGTCGCGAATTCCAAAATGATCTACCACTCTTTCAAAGAGATTTTCAGCTCCTCCCGTTTCCAATCCCTCAAAAAACAAGGAGCGTCCGTTCAGAAGGCGCTCTGGGCCAGCACCAGCACCAAGAATCCGTCGTATCCGGATCTTATTTATGTCGAAACGCTTGTCGGACGGGACACCGTAAATACCTTGCCCCAGAATACCTGGGAAGCGCTTCTGGCTCATGGTCAGATCCGTCCTGATTCTGTGGAAGAAAATATTTCAGAGGCCGAGGCGGCCATTTCGGGCTTGAAGAGTCTCGGGATCGATATCCACTCCGTTTGTGACCGTCTCCAAAGAGACGGCGTGAAGTCTTTTATCCTTTCTTTCGAATCCCTCATGGCAACCCTTGAAAAGAAAAGAGAGATCCCCATGACCTCCTCCGTCAAAGTGAATATTTCGTTACCCTCGAATCTCGAAAAAAGCGTTTCGGATATGATGGCGCAACTTTCCCAAAAAGATCTTCACGCCCGCTGGCTCGCCAAGGACCCTACGCTTTGGTCGAATGACGCTGCGCATCAAAAAGTGATCCTGAACCGCCTGGGATGGGTGGACAATTGCGAGAAGATCACAGGAAAGATCTATGAGATCGATCAGCTTCAGGAGAAGGCTTTCAAGAACAAGATCCGGGATATCGTTCTTTTGGGGATGGGGGGTTCCAGTCTCGCGGCGGAAGTCCTGTCTCTTATTCTCCGGAAACCTTCGCGGAAGGTGAAGGGAGCTTTGAAGGGGATCCGGTTTCATCTTTTGGACACCACCGATCCGGCCAGCATTCTTAAAGTTGAAAAAGCCGTCCGGTATCCAACGACACTCTTTCTTGTGGGGAGCAAGTCCGGATCGACGATCGAGACGCGGTCGCAATACAAGTATTTCTTTGAT
>CAZGCC010000113.1:962-4789 GCA_964524195.1 uncultured bacterium
CCGATGAAGGCTCGCCGCTTTCCGAGCTCGGCCGCAGCAAGACTTTCGGAGGGCTTTTCCTGAACCCCGGCGATATCGGCGGCCGCTATTCTGCTCTTTCGTTCTTCGGACTTGTTCCCGCCGCGCTTTTGGGGATAGATGTCCGGCAAGTTCTCCTGGACGCGCAGCGCTTTCTGGATGACATGCGCGTCACCAAAGACATTTCAAAGAACGAAGGGATCGCCCTCGGGATCCTGTTAGGGGTCTTGGCTCTCAAAGGAAAAGACAAGTTGTCGTTCTGGACCTCGCCGTCGCTTGCGTCATTCGCGGATTGGGCCGAGCAGTTGATCGCTGAAAGCACGGGGAAAGAGGGTAAGGGCATCACTCCTGTGGCGGGTGAACCTCCGTTAAGTCTCGACCGTTACGGCATTGACCGGGTGTTCGTGACGCTTCGCTTGAAAGGCGAAAACGAAAAACTTTGGGCGGCTCGCATCAAGGCCCTGAAAGCGAAAGGCTTCCCGGTGCTTGATTTTGTGTGGAGCGATGGAATGGCCGTGGGCGGCGAATTCCTTCGCTGGGAAGTCGCGACCAGTTTTGCGAGCGTGGTGCTTAAGGTCAATCCTTTCGATGAGCCGAATGTGACGGAATCCAAGAATATTACCAACCACCTTCTCGAAGATGTGAAAAAGAAGAGAGCGCTGCCGAAACCGGGGAAGCTTATCGCTGCCAGGGGAGCCAAGCTGACCTCCGCGGAGCGAAAAATGCTTGCCGTATTTTTTACAAAACTTCCTAAGGACGGTTTTGTCTCGCTTCTGGCTTATGTGGACCGAACGCCGGCAACAAAAAAAGTTTTGCAGGGGCTCCAGAAATCGATCGCTTCGGCCTTGAAGGTTCCAGTTTTGTCCGGTTTTGGCCCCCGCTATCTCCATTCGATCGGCCAGCTTTATAAGGGCGGACCGAAGCAGGGCATCTTTTTGGAGTTTTTTGTAAAGGACGCGAAAGATGTGAAGATCCCCGGCGAAGTCTACGGATTCAGCCAGCTCAAACGGGCGCAGGCCATGGGGGATTATGAAGCCATCTCAAGCAAGGGCCTTCCGATCCTTGCGGTAGACCTCGGGGCGAATGTCTCAACGGGGTTCAGCTCTTTTCAAAAGAAACTCGCGGCTTTTTTCAAGAGCTCAAAATAAGCGAAGCTCTTGTCTGGACTGGTCTTGTTTAATTTTTAGGGTTAACAGGATGGATTCGATTTCAACTTTGTTGAAATTGACGGGTTGGGCCTAAAGTCACCGAGCTGTTTGGGCGAAAATCTATATCAATAAAGGTTTCATAAGAATGCAGTCTTTAATACCCACAGACAGGATCCTGAACATGCGCGCCTGGGTGTGTATCGCCCTTTTATCGATCGCAGGTTTTCTCTCCGGGTGCGCTTCTTCTTCGCACGCCACGCAGACGCCTTTGTACCCTCCGTCGCGGCCCGGTTCGGCCATCAGTTCGGTGCTTCCGGCGCCTTCCGGACCCCTTCGCAATATCTACCATGAAGTCGGACCTTCCGAGACCCTATGGCGTATCTCAAGTATCTATAGCGTGGATATGGCGACGATCATGAAGGTCAATAGTCTCACGAACCCGACGCAGATCAAGCAGGGGCAGAAATTGCTCATCACGAATACGCGCGGGCCGCGGCCGAACATCCCTCTCTATGTGACCACGCGCTGGACACACATTACGATCCATCATACGGTGACGGATGAGGGAAGTGCTTATACGATACACGGCCTGCATCAGCAGAGGGGATGGGAGAACGGAATGGGCTATCACTTTTTGATCGATAATGGTACGCGCGGGAAAACCCTTGGCCAGATCGAAGTCGGGCCGCGCTGGATCAAGCAAATGCAGGGGGCCCATGTGAAGGTCGCGGATTGGAACCAGAAATCGATCGGGATCGCGGTGGTCGGCAATTATAGCGAGACCGGTCTTCCTGACAAGATGATGGAATCGCTGGTTTTTTTAGTGGTCACGCTCAAAAAATTCTACGGAATCCCGGACCAGAATATCACGGGCCACCGGGATGTCCCTGGCGCGAATGTCCCGGAAAATATTTCCCCTGGGCGGAGTTCAAGCGCCGTATTCGCATGTATTGAGTTCTTCTCCGCCTTTCCACTGAAAATTTGACAAAAGCTTGATGCCCTGCTACATTCCTCTCGGAAGTAAAATTTAAGGAAGCTTATGAATACGCGCAATCTCAATAAGATCCATCGCCTTGCGAAATATCCCATGACAGCCGTCATGGCGCAGGCGTGGTTTATGTCCACGAAGTGCCGCCATGCGGTTCGCGGCCGTGGGCTTTTGAGGATTGCCGGGGAGGATCAAGCGTAAGCCGGAAGTCGAAATAAAATAACGGAATCATTCAAAAGCCCATGATCGCAAAAGCGGTCGTGGGTTTTCGTTTTTTTAGGGCCTTGGGGAGAGTGGCTTCATGATGAAGTGAAAGTAGTGAAATAAACAACAAAACAAAGGAGGGATGGCTATGAATCCGACATTGAGTCCGGGCATCGCAACACGGTACAGACGGAGGTCGAGGGATCCGGTGAAGTTGACCGCCTTGATCTACCTCAGAGAGGCTTTGATCGCGGAGCGGTATGAGAATTGCGCCGAGTTCATCGCGATCGCCAAAGAATTCGGAGCGTTTGAAGATGAGATGCGGAGTCTGCTTGAAAATCCAAAAAGACATCCGAATTCTTGAGAGGGGATGGACCCGTTTTCAGAAGTCCAAGGCTATCCGTGTGTCTAGGGAAAGGCCGATGACAATGGAAGCCATATCCGAAAGGGGATGACTGAGAGAAAAAGGGGTCTGCCTCATATTTTTTTACAGAAAACTCCTAAAAAATTCAAGGTTTGCATCGTTTTATCCGTTATATATAGCGACTTCACCCCGTTTAAAATTCGAAAAATCTTCCGGGGTAAAACAAACGCAATTATTTCGCAGAAAATTGGCACAAGTCATTTAGGCAAAAAGATTTCTAACGAGACGGGGGGCACGATGATCAACAATATGGTTTTATCGCGCGAGATCGAATGGATCGGGTACGAACACAAACGAAGCATGCTCCAGGTCGAATTTATCGTCGGTGCTATTTATCAATATGAGAATGTTCCCGAAACCGTTTATCAGGAATTCCTGACCGCGCCCTCCCACGGCCGTTTTTTTGAGTCCAACATCAAGAATAAATATCAGGTCCGGAAGATCCGTTAGATATTTCTCTTTCATGGGCAGGAAGGACGCAGCCTTCCGGGGTGATTTTAATATTCCCCGGTTTGATATCACGATGGATGATGTGTTGTTTGTGGGCAAATTCCAGGGCCTTATCAGGATAAGCCGGCGTTAGCCGCAATCCTGGACGCTCTATTGACCAGAACCCCGACGCCAATCAAAGGGGAGTACTGCGCTCGCTTCGCGTCGTGGCTTGGGCGAACGCCGCTTGTCGGGCGATTTGGGGTCATTGCAGAGATTAGCGAACATCGAAAAATTGAGGCGTTCTTGTCCCAGCACAGGGATGGAAAATTATTTGTCATTAAGTACCGTCCTCGGGGGAGCCGTACATTTTGGATCCGGTTCCCATTTCTTCATGTGTCTGAGTTGAGAGAACAAATATCCTGATCGTTGGCTGCGATGTGTGGTTGTTTTGGATCAGCTCCACACATGTTGATGCCTCAAGAGTTTCTTAATCGTTGAATTTTGGACAGGATTCTTTCCCACCCATCAGGAGAAGGTGTTTGAAGCCGGAAGGTCGCATTCCATGAATCATCCGCAAGCGCGTCCTCGCGAGGCTTGGGGAACCCGTCTCGGC
>CAZGCC010000114.1:0-1858 GCA_964524195.1 uncultured bacterium
TCGTAAAATCTTTTTTGAGCTCGAAGATAAGCTCTTCGATCTTGGCGGTCGCCAAAGGATCCAGGGCCGAACACGGTTCATCCATGAGCAGGATCTCAGGCTGATTCGCGATCGCACGCGCAATGCAAAGCCTCTGCATCTGCCCCCCCGAAAGGTCCAGCGCATTCTTGTGGAGACGGTCTTTGGCCTCTTCCCAAAGAGCCGCCGCCTTCAGGCTTCGCTCCACTGTTTCATCCAATACAGTCTTGTCGTTCTGTCCGGCAACTCTCAGACTGTAAACAACATTCTCATAGATCGTTTTCGGGAAAGGGTTCGACTTCTGGAAAACCATCCCGATGCGTTTTCGGATCTCGGTCACCTCAAGCTCGGGGTCATAGATGCTTTGCCCTTTCACGAGGATATCGCCGGTGTGACGGATCGAATCGATCAGCTCGTTCATCCGGTTGATGTTCCGGATGAGGGTCGATTTGCCGCATCCGGATGGCCCGATGATCGCTGTCACTCTTTTCTCCGGGATCTCCAGATTGACATTAAAAAGCGCCTGCTGGCTTCCATAATAAAAACCATAGTTCTCGATATGGATGCATGTATCCGCGGCTCCCTCAATCTGGCTTGCGGCCGCCATCCCACCCATATTTTTCATCGTCACGGTTGATCGATCGATCGGTTCCACTTGAGCTTCCTCCTTTAGGTCCGCTGCCTGCATAAGATAATCCTTTAAAATGCCCGAAGCGCGTACTTTTTCCTTAAATGCTCCCGGATCACGATGGCGCCAAGGTTCAGGACCACCACGAGCGTGATCAGAAGCAGCGTCGTCGCGAACACCATCGGGATCGCCGCTTCGGAATCCGGGGACTGAAATCCCAAGTCATAAATATGAAACCCCAAATGCATGAATTTTCTTTCCAGGTGAATAAAAGGGAAAATACCATCGATGGGCAGGTTCGGCGCAAGTTTGACCACACCGACGAGCATGAGCGGCGCCACCTCGCTCGCCCCGCGGGCCATTGCGAGAATGATCCCCGTCAAGATCCCCGGAGCTGCCGCAGGGATCACAATGCGCTGGATCGTTTGCCACTTGGACGCCCCACAGGCAAAAGATCCTTCGCGCATCCCCCGCGGAACCGAAGCGAGCGCTTCCTCCGCGGCCACGATCACAACCGGCACGGTCAAAAGCGCCAGCGTCAAAGAAGCCCAGAAGATCCCCCCGGTCCCGAAAGTCGGGGTCGGGAGGGACTCTCCAAAGAACATTTTGTCGATGCCTCCCCCCACGAAATAAACGAAAAAACCAAGACCAAAAACCCCGAACACGATCGAAGGAACCCCCGCAAGATTATTGATCGCCACCCTCACGCTACGGACCAGCAGTCCCTCTTTGGCATATTCTCGCAAATAGATCGCTGCCAAAACACCAAAAGGCGTCACGGCAAGGCTCATCAGCACCGTCATAACAAAGGTCCCGAAGATCGCCGGGAAAACCCCGCCTTCCGTGTTCGCCTCTCGAGGCTCATTGGTCAGAAAATTCCAGATATTACTGAAAAAGATCACGGTCTTCTCGAACCGGCTGAGCCGGTTCGGGTAATAAAAATCGACGATCTCCCCCGCTGAGATCTCTTTTTCTTCTCCAGACTCCAGCCGGTAGCGGAATAAATATTCGCGTTGAGCAGCCCTGAGCGACTGCGCCAGCTTGGCAAGCTCCCGGTATTCCGCGTCGAGCTGCTGCCGCTCCCGCTCGATCGCCTCCTTCCTTTCCCGGGACAAAGATCCCTGTTTCTGGAGCCTCTTTTCACGGATCTTCAGCTGGCCCAACCGGGAATTGATCCCGCCAATTTCTTCCTTCTCGATCTTTTTGATCTGT
>CAZGCC010000114.1:1868-4765 GCA_964524195.1 uncultured bacterium
CTGCTTCCAGCGGCGGAGGATCTCGCCGTTAAGATCGCGCAATCTCTGCATAAAGGAAGTGTCGGAAGATTGAAACTCCCCCCCTTTGGGATTCTTAAGCGCCAAGGGATATCCGAAAGCGTCCCCGTATTCCAATCTTTCGATCCTGAGAATATTCGCGGGATAGCTCACCTTCGAGATCGAATTCTTGTCAAAAAATTTAAAACTGATCCCATAGACATCTTTGTTGCCAAGAAAAAGCTGCCACTCCCGTTCTTCGTGAGCGCCATCTTCGGCCTGGATCTTTTTGACCTGCTGTTTGGTAATGATCCCCGCCATCCGTTCGGTGCTTCCGAATTCTTTGGCGACCGGCCCGCTTAGTTCGATCGCCGCGACGCCCCGCGGCCAAAACACTTCTGTTCCTTTGACAAGGATGAGTCCCAGTAAAAAAACGATCATGGCCATCCCCACCGCAAGACCCGTCCCCGTCACCCAGACAAAAGGCTCGCCCTGCGGTTTTGTCTTTTTATCATACGACCCCCCCCGAGAAAGCATCGTTTAAACCGTCCTGTACTTGGCGCGAAATCTTTGGCGCACCAGTTCTGCAACCGTGTTAATAACGAAGGTCATCATAAAAAGGATCAAAGCCCCGAGGAAAAGCGTCCTGTAAAGTGTGCTTAAATAAGGCGCTTCGGGAAGTTCGACCGCGATATTCGCCGAAAGTGTCCGCATCCCTGAGAAAATATTAAGGTCCATGATGGGTGTGTTCCCCGTCGCCATCACCACGATCATGGTTTCCCCGACCGCGCGGCCAAGGCCGATCATGACCGCTGAAAAAATGCCCGCAAAGGCCGTCGGAACGATCACCCGGAGCGCGGTTTGCCAGCGACTCGCACCCAAGGCCAAGGAGCCGGAGATCAGGGTCTTCGGAACATTTGAAAGAGCGTCTTCGGCGATCGTAAAAATGATCGGGATCACGGCAAATCCCATCATAAATCCGACTACAAGAGAATTTCGCTGATTAAAGGGCGTTCCGGTCACCTCGGGCCACCAAAGCCTGAAATCGGCCACCCTCGCGCCAGTTTGGGGATCCTTTATGACAAAAAGCCAGCTCTCGAGCCAGGGCCCCAAACTCCACCCGAGATAAGCCGCTCCCAGCAGAACAGGAAGGATCGCCATCCATTCGCTCCCCGGCGCGATCCATTTGCGGTATTTGAGGGGCAGACCGGTCCAGAACCAACCGCAAAAAAAAGCCGCGCAAGGCAGAAAAAGTGTCGCTAAAAGAAGCGAAGGCACCCGGGCGTCGATGATAGGCGCCAACCATAAAGCTCCGAGAAAACCGAGGACCACCGACGGCAAAGAGGCCATGATCTCCATGGTCGGCTTGATATAAACTTTGAACCCGGGGTTTGCAAACTGCGAGGTGTAAAGCGCCGCGAGCAAAGCGATGGGAAGCGAAAAGATCAGAGCGTAAAAGGTCCCCTTCAGCGTGCCAAAAATAAGCGGGATCACCGAAAGCTTGGGCTCAAAATCATCCGTGGCCCCAGACGACTGCCAGGTATAGCCCGGCTCCGCATAACCGTCATACCAAACCTTCCCAAAGAAAGCCTTCCACCCTGCCTCGGGATGAGGATCATGGAGCTTATAAATGTGCAATTTGGATTCCTTATCAAGAAGAAAGAAGCGGTCGTAGCGCGGCCCCAGAAAAGCACGACGGATCCAGAAAGGCATTTCTTGCTCCCACCGGATTGTCGCGGTGGTGCCATAGCGGATCGAAACAAGCGAATCGTGCCCGATCAAAAAAGCCCTGTTGCGAAGACTGGGACTAAAAAAAACGGCCGGCCCCCTGAGAGATTTGAACTCTTTGGTTTTTTCAAAGATCCGCTTTGTGGATCCTTTGGGGATCAACAAACTAAAAACACGGTTGATCCCCTCGCGATTCGTCACAACCACGGACACTCCCCCGTTCAAATAGTTCAGGGAGCTCACTTCGGGGTCTTCCTGACCCGTGAAGGGTTTGAAGGTTTGTCTTAGCGTTGCCTTTTCTTCGCCGATCCCGAAATAATAAATTTCCCCTCGATTATTGGCGATCAAAACACCATCCGCGCTCGAATTCACCAGGATCTTTCCGGGACGCCCCTGGATCTGAGAAGAAAGGTCGTAGACATTTCCAACTTCCATTTCACCTTCACTATAAAGAGTGCTTTCACGAACCATCCGGACAACTTGAACGCGCTCGCTCGCGCCCGCGTTCCGGATAAGCCCCACCAACTGAACATCCGCGGACTGGCTAAAAGAGAGGGCCTTGACCGCGCCCCCTGAAGCTTCCCCTCCGGCGTCAGGGTCGATCAGGGATGTCGAGGGCTTAAGATCGGGAACGATCGTCCTTGTACCGCTTTCATAACGGGGCTCGAACCGGACATCGAAAACCATGAAGGATCCGTTCTCAAATCCCATAAGCAGCTTTTGCTGCGGAGCCGCATAAGAGATCGCCGTAACAGGAACCTTGATGTCGGCAGGAAGCTCAAAAGAGATCTTCGACTTGGGATCCTCGGGAGAAAAGAATGTGACCCGCCCGGACCGCTCGACGGCGAAGGGCTTCTCGCTCCATTCATCGGCGCCGATAAGCGCATAATCGGCCGAAGGGAGCTGCAGCACAGCCTGTTCTGTTACGCGCGCGGACTGCAAGAGTGGCAGGACCTGAAAAAAAATAAAGATAAAGATCGCAAAAACCGCCGCAATGACGCCAAGGCCGCCGAACTTGATGAAAAAATTCATGAAGCGGTCAAAAAAAAGCGTAGCCTTGGCCGTGCGGAACCTCGCGGGGATCATGCATGAAGCATCATCTTGTTTCATAAGATTTAGCCTTCAACAATGCGGTTGTGCTTTTAGGGGACAGGCAGTCACCTAATGCCTGT
>CAZGCC010000115.1:0-2653 GCA_964524195.1 uncultured bacterium
CGAAATTCTGTCCGATCATTTTTTCACGAAGCTGGCGGAGCCCGATCTCGCGCACCGCCGCGAGCATGCAGATCTTGGCAAAGCCCAGCCCCTTCACTTTTTTAAATGATACGGCCTGCTGGGTCAAAACCCCACGAAGCCCGCCGAATTGGAGCAGCAGGCTTCTCGAAAAACTCACCACATCCTGCCCGCATGTCCCTTGCCCCAAAAGCACTGCCAGAAGCTCGGCGTCCGAAAGAGACTCCGCTCCTTTTTGAAGCAGTTTTTCTCTTGGTCTTTCGCTTTCCGGCCATTCGCGAATGCTTTTGATCATGGCCTCATCTTAGGGGAACTTCGATTGATGTCAATGATTTATTTACATACTTTATTGCATTATAAGCATAATATGAACTGCGCAACTCTCTTAGGAAGGAACATGCGAAAATCAGGAGATCGTGATGCAGCGCTGGGTAGCGCCAAGGATATCGAAATGGATGCGGCGAGCGTCTCCAGGGATAAGATTCCCCGCCTTTTCGGCCCATTCAACACAGGAGATGGCTTGCGGGTCGTTCACAAAATCCTGGAAACCGATATTTTCCAATTCCTCAATGGAATCCAAGCGGTAGCAGTCAAAATGATAAAGTGGGATCCTGGCTTTATAGATATGCATCAAAACAAAGGTCGGGCTCTTGACCTGATCAGGGTGCTTGAGGCCCAACCCTTCCGCAAGTCCTTTGATGAAGGTCGTCTTCCCGCTCCCAAGTTGCCCCTCCAGACATAAGACAGTGCCTGGCTTAAGATCCCTGGCAAAGCCCCTCGCAAACTCGATGGTTTCTTTGGGCGAATCTGTAACAGCTTGTTTTTTCATATCAAAAATGCGAAAAACCTGTTTGAGAAAGTTTGGGCGCCGCAACAGCTCTCCCTTTACACAACCAGCGAATAACCGATGCCTTCCCTTCGATCCTGCCAATCCATGAGAGGGACAATTTTGGAAATTGTTTCCCCCATCGCTTCTCAAGCATCACTTTTTGACGTGGCGACACCGTAAACAAAAGTTCGAAATCTTCACCGTCGCTCAGCGCTCTTGCGAGCGCATTTTCTTTATTTCCAAGGCTTATTTTTTTCGCATCACGAGAAACCGGAATCTTGTCGAGATCAAGCGCAGCCCCAACTTTTGAAGCTTTGAGAATGTGCGACAGATCCTGAACGAACCCGTCCGAAATATCGATCATAGCCGTTGGTTTGAATTTTTTCGCTAGGAAAAGGCCTTCGCAAATCCGAGGCTCGAAGTCGTGGTGATGCCGCAGGATTGACCCGCCCAAAGCACCCGTAACGGCGATCCAATCCCCCAGCTTTGCGCCCGACCTTTTGATAATTTGATGCGGCAAAGCTTCTCCAAAGATCGTAACGCTAGCAAAGAATTCTTTGGACTTCGAAAAGTCGCCACCGATGCACAGCACATCATACTGCTTCGCAAGCTTCAGCAGGCCATCATAGAAACGCTTCAACCATGCTGTGGAAATACGCGCGAGCTTTCCAATGCTGATTACAAACGCCGTGGGAGTCGCTCCCATAGCTGCAATATCGCTGAGATTAACCGCCAACGCCTTACGGCCGATCTTCTCAGGACTTAGTTGACGGATTTTGAAATCCACATTCTCAACGATCACATCGGTAGAAACGACAAGCTGTTTGCCCTTACCGACATTCATCACGGCCGCATCATCCCCAATCCCGACCGACGCCCGCCCTTGATTAGGGATCTTCTTTCGAAGATATTCGGCAAATGCAAATTCATTCATTTTAGCCTCTCAAACTATCTTTCAAATTCTTGTTGCAAACGCACTCAGACCTCGAATTTCTTCCCAAAAATCATTTTTTAAAAAACCATTAATCGCCACGAATAAACAAGCCGCACGCAAAAATCACTCCCCCCATCAAACACAGAACAACACCCCACGCAATACCAAGGCCCCGCGTAACATTCACACACCCTCCTCGCAACCCCACACAAGGATGTTCAGCTACCATCTGAAATATCCCATAGGTGATAAACGCCAAAGAGCTAAGCAATAGCCCTACCTTGAGTTTCTTCCGATCATTCATTTCCACAATCCTTTCTTTATTCCCTGAGAAGAGTTTTTATTTTTTTGATCGAACGGTTAAAGGGCGGTTTCAGGACGCCGGCTTCGGTGATGATGCCGGAAATATATTGATGCGGCGTAACATCGAACGAAGGGTTGAAGATCTTCATGCCCTTCGGGGCCAGGCGTTTACCGTTCATTTCAGACACCTCATGATGCGACCGCTCCTCGATCGGAATATCCTTCCCCGTCTTGGCCTTGAGGTCAAATGTCGTGCTCGGCGCCGCGATATAGAACGGAATCTTGTGAACATGCGCCAGCACCGCGACACCATAAGTTCCGATCTTGTTCGCTGTATCGCCGTTCATGGCAATGCGATCTGCGCCCACCACCACGCCGTCGATCTTCCCGGCCCGCATGAGACTTGCGGCCATATTGTCGCAGATCAGGGCGGATGGTATCTTGCTCTTATGGAGCTCCCAAGCCGTGAGACGCGCGCCTTGCAAAAGCGGCCGTGTTTCATCAGCATAAACAAAGAACGGGATCTTTTTTTCTTTCATCGCATAAAAAACCGCAAGGGCGGTGCCATA
>CAZGCC010000115.1:2663-4724 GCA_964524195.1 uncultured bacterium
GTGCGTCAGGACGCGGGAACCTGCTTTGAAAAGTTTCGAGCCGTATTTTCCGATACTGCGGCAAATAAGGATGTCGTCGTTATGAATATCCTTAGCCTCCTGGCGCACCAGATCTCGAAGCTTCGGAACAAGCGTTTCCCTGCTCACGGCAGCCTTGCGGACGATCCTCTCGACCGCATAAGCGAGATTGCGCGCAGTCGGGCGTGAAGAATCAAGGTACGCCGCCTGCTGGCGAAGCCTCTTCAAAAACCCCTCCCGCGTTCCGCGAAAAGAATGAATGGCGAGATAAAGTCCGTAGCCTGCCGCAATACCGATCGCGGGGGCTCCGCGCACCACCATCGTACGGATCGCAGTCCAGACAGCCCGGGAGCTGCGGCATGGAACCCATATCTCATGATTAGGAAGCTTCCGCTGATCCAGAAGATAGAGAGTGTTATTCGAGAAACGGATCGGTGAGAACGGCACTTTCAGATTTTTCTTCATCATAGCTCCTTGAACTTCACCAGCCGCCGTTAGCGCCCGATGATCTGTTTGGCCAGAAAAAAATAACCGATGAGTAGCGAGTTGTGAGTAATGTGAAGCGTAATGGAAGCGATGAGCGAACGGCGCTTTTCGTAAAGAAAAGCAAGCGCCATTCCCAGAATAAAAATCGGCCAGAACACGAACCCCGAATGATGGATCCCGGCGAAGAACGCCGAACTCAAGATCATCCCCCAGATCTTCCCCCAGTGATTCCGGAGGATCGGATAGCAAAATCCGCGGAAAAAGATCTCCTCAAAAATAGGACTGATGACCGCCCCCAGAAGCACCGAAAGGATCATCAAGAAAGGCGCTCTTTTTTCTTCTTCAATAAAAATATTCACGAGAGGATGAGCCGGCGGCTCATAATTCAGAAAGTTCGCAAGAGTCAGAAGCGTCGCGATCACCAGCGCAAAAAGAGGCAAGATCCTCAGATATCCGACAAATCCAACCGCAACCTCGCGTAAAAGTCCGGTGTCGGGAACACGCAGACCTAGGTCCTGCCACCTTCCGCCCGAGCGTCTCACGAAATGGATCATCCAATAAAGGCAGAGGCCATTCAGGATCAACATGTGAAGGAGCATCAAACTATTTTCCGAGCCCCCTTCCGGGAGAATTGCGCTTATCAGACCCAGCAAAAAGCTGACCACGATCCCCGCAAGCATGAAAAGGATCACGACTTTAAACAACATCGAAAAGGACCACGCCTGGGTCGGGGGTGGGCTAAGATCCGATCGGAATTTTTCAAAGAGCACTGGTTTCCCCGTAGCCGGTCTTTTAAAATGCGGGGAAAGAAAAATCGCTCCGTAAATGATCCCGACAGCCAGCAAGATCCAGAAATATCTTGGTTCTTTTTTAAAAAAAAGAGAGACCTCGGTCAACATAATCCGAAAAGACCTTTCGCGTTCGCGGTGGTCAGAGTCGCGATTTCCTCAAGACTCAGGCTGTGGAGTTCCGCGGCCCGTTCCGCCGTCTCGATCATGTAAAGAGGCTCATTGCGCTCCCCTCTTTTTGATTGGGGCGCAAGATACGGCCCGTCGGTCTCAAAAAGCAACCTGTCTTTCGGACACAGCGCGCACGCCTCACGAAGCGCATCATTCTTCTTATAGGTCAAAGCCCCGCCGAAGGAAACATAAAAACCAAGATCCAGAAATTTTTTCATGGTCGCAGCATTTGAGGAATAGCAATGAAGTGTTCCCCGGTAAGGAGCCCCCCCATGCTCTTTGAGAATGCGGAGCAGGTCTTCATAAGCATCACGGCAATGGATGATGATGGGTTTGCGATACTGGCCGTACCAGCCCAAAAAAGTTTGCAGAAGTCTTTCCTGCACATCCCGGGGCGAATGCTCGTGAAAATAGTCGAGGCCCACTTCCCCGATCGCGATAACTTTGGGATGCGAGAGGAGCTTCTCCAGATCGGCCAATTCCGCCTCACGGGCGTGTTTTGTCTCATGGGGATGATATCCGATCGAGGCATAAACTTCGGGATATTCTTCGGCAACCGCAACGGCTTTCCGGGAATCTTCCAGATCGGTCCCGATAT
>CAZGCC010000116.1:0-4686 GCA_964524195.1 uncultured bacterium
TTGAACATGAAATTCGCGGCATGGCTCGCGGCCTTCCCCATCGCCCAATTGCGAACATAGGGCTGTTTGTCTTCGGTGTTGCCGGTGATACGGTGATATTTGATGCCGGTATTCACGCGAAGTCCGTCCGGAGAAATATAAGGACGGATATAATCGAAATCCAGCTCAAAACCGATATCGCGATAAAACTCCCGGTAATCCGGATCGCCCGGATATCCTTCAATGGAGGACCAAACCTGCTTGGAAGATTCCACATCGCGGCCGAACGCGGCCACTCCGCTCGGGCAGAAGATCGGGGCGAAGACGCCATATTTCGGACGTGGCGAGGCGTGAAGAATACCGTGCGTATCGGTCAGAAAATAGCGGATCCCCTGCTCCTTAAGATATTTATCCACACCCGTGTAATAGCCGCATTCAGGAAGCCAGATACCGATCGGCCTGCGGCCGAGCACTTTTTCATAAAGCTCGGTCGCGGTCTTGATCTGAGCCCGCACGGTCCCCTCGTTGCGGCTGATCAAGGGCAAGAACCCGTGCGTCGCGGCGCAGGTGATGATCTCCAGGTGTCCGTGATCCTGGAACTTCCGGAACGCCTGCGTCAGGTCCCTCTGATAACGATTGAGAAAAGTGTCCTTCGCGCGCGTAAATTCCCAGTAGTAGTGAAGCGCGGTCTCGTGGAATTCGGGCTGAAAACGAGTTCGCTCGATCTCTTTATTAGCGAGCTCTATCATTTTATCCAGATGCCGGAGATAGCGGTCCTGCAAAAGTTCGTCGCGCAGCATGGACATAAGCGAAGGCGTCAGCGACATGGTCAGCCGCCACGGAACGCCGTCACGCTCCAGGCCCTCGAACATGTGGATCAGCGGAATGTAGGTCTCGGTGATGGCTTCGTAGAGCCAAGCTTCCTCGAGAAAATATTCGTGCTCAGGATGACGGACGAACGGAAGATGCGCGTGAAGGACTATGGAAAGAAAACCTTTTTCCATAGCTATTTGGGCTTTCCTGTCTTAATGACAGGCGCGGGCCTTTCTGTATTGCGGCTCACGATGGGAGTGATCTCCCGCTTCTCAATGCCATCAGCAGATTCTGCCTGGCATTCGAAAGTGAACTTCCCGTCCGGGAGTCCATAGCGAAGCGTGAAGGTTCCGTCCGGCCGGAGCTGAACGGGCCGGCCCTGCATGGTCACCTTGGCATCGGGTTCGGTGCCGCCATAGATGATCAGTTCGCATTCGAGCCAAAAGCGGAATCCGCGCTGTTGGATCTTGACGGGACTCGACATGCTGGAAACAGCGCCCGCCCCGGAGCCTGAAGTGATCGCGTTTTTAAAGCGCTCCTCCATGAGGCTTCGCAGTTCTGCGGAACTTTTGCCGACCTGAAAACCTCCCGAGAGAGCGTACATCTTGTCGAAATCAACCGACATCCACTGTTCATCGATGACTTCCGACATTCCCGATCTTGGCGTTGTTACATGATTGGAACGGGCAAGACAGATGAAGCGGCCATCGCGGTGCAAAAGCCCGATCTCGACATAATAGCTGTGATTCGGCTGGGTGTTGAGGTACCAGCAACGGACCATGTTCTGGAGCACAATATCGTAGGAAGAAGGAGTCTTCCCCTCCTCCGTGGTGTCATAGACCCGAAGAACTGACACGACGCTTTCCCAATTTCCTCCGAGTTTCGAGAGATGGTACTGCTGATGTCCTTCCTGGATCTCCCAATAGGAGTAGATCCAGTAAGGATCACGAACAAGAAGATAGATCTGATTGTCGCCGTAATTATCCGGAAGCTCTAAAGATCTTTCCGGAGCAGGTCGCGTCTCATGATGCGGCGCGATCACAGGCTCAGGAACGGACGGGATGACTTGCTTCTTTAAAAGAACCGGGGCGGATCGTTTTTTGACGGGGACCCGCTTGGTGTTTTTCACGACCGGTTTGGCCGCGATCTTTTTTATGGAGGTGGAACCCTGCCCCTTCTTGAGAGGTTTTTTTTTGGCTGCTTGATTTTTCTTGCGCGGCGACAAGGCCATCTACCCGGCTCTCCATTGACATTATCCTCAAGCACTAGCGAGGACAATCATTTCGATCAAATGCGCTAATCAAAAATAAAAAAACAATAAAGAAAATAATAGCGCTCAAACCCTGCCAGGCATTTAAACCGACCAACGGGGGGGGCGACACCAATATATCAAACGAATGAAATTAAGGCAACAGACGAAATAGCTTTTCGTACCATCATTCAAAAAACCATCTTGACTGCCCTCTTTAAGGTCGGACGCGTTAAGGCTGTCTCACCCCCGGGCCTAGAATTTCTCGAAAAAGATCAGAAACAGGGCGATCAGAACCAGCACGCCTCCGGAAATATAAGACACAACAGTGTGGTTCGTTTCTGTCCATTTGCTAAGCTTTTTCAGCAAAACAAAAGCCAGCAAAAGGAACCAGCTCACCGACCCGATCAGAAAACCCGCCAGGAAAAACTCCCGGAACCAGAGTTCCCGAGCCTCGGGAAAATGGGCGCGCAAAAGACCGATCACCCAGACCCACATCAGGAACACGACGGGATTGGTGACGACCACTAGGAACCCCACCAAGAAATTACGCGTCGGATCCTTCTGCTGGACCTCGGAGACTTCGGAAGGGGTCTTGCCGTGAACAAAAATGACTCGAGCCGCCAACACCAGGATCACCGAGATCCCGATCCAGCGGATAAGACCCCACCACTCGGGATGTTCTGAAATGGATTGTGTCCCCGCAAAACCGATCGCAAGAAAGATCATGTCCGCCGCGATCGCCCCGCATCCCACCAGGAAAGCCGCGTTCTTGCCGCGACGGAGACCTCGCTGGACCGCGAGCAGATCGATCTGCCACCCGAAACAGGAACCCAAAAAACCGACCAGGATCCCGAGCAACATCAGGCGCCGCCTTCTTCAGCGGGAACATTTTCGCTCGAAGATTTGCCGAACGAGACGCAGTAAAACGGGGAAAGGATCAGGAAGGTTAAAAAGATCGACGCGATGGCGCTTTCAATATTGAAAAAGAAAAGCACGCCTCCAAAAACAACCACCTGCACCAAAAACAGGGTTCGCCAGGTGCGGAACTTGATCGCGGAAACCTTCGGGTAAGGAATGTCGCTGACCATGAGGAATCCGAGAGCCGTCATAAGAAAAACAACCGTGACCAGGATGGAAGAACGGTCCAGCCACATATTCTTGTTAAAAGCCAGCATCGTCATCATAAGCGTCAAGGCCGCCGCCGGGGTCGGAAGCCCTTCAAAACACCCGCCGTGGGTGGGATTGACATTGTAACGGGCGAGACGGAAGATCCCGGAGCAAAGATAGAACACCACGACCACCAGCAAGGTCACGGAATTCAGAAAGAAAACCTTGGTGACGAGAAGACAAGGTGCGACCACAAAAGAGACCGCATCGGCTAAAGAATCCAGTTCGCGGCCGAATTCCGTTTCGTTCCCGAAGATGCGGGCTACATGGCCATCCAGGGAATCAAGGATTAGCGCGATAAAAACAAGCCAGACCGCATATTCATACCGTTCCTGGATGCTCATCAGAATTGAGAAAAAACCCGCAACAAGATTAAGGAGCGTGATCATGTTCGGGAAAGCGGCCGTGGTAAAATAAAACCGTTTTTTCATGTCTTCAGGTCTCGTCTGCCCAAACTCCGAGAATGGTGGCGCCTGCCGCGACATGCTGGCCGACCCGGATTTCCGCACGGAACAACCTTTTGGGGATCGAGATCTCGACCCCGGACCCGTAACAGATCATGCCAAGCTTTTCTCCTCGGCCCATGACTTGCCCGATCTTGACATCTGAATAAATGCGCCGGGCGATCGCACCGGTCAATTGGCGCACCAGGACGCGCCGGGCGCGATTCTCGATCCCGATCCAGTTGGACTCGTTGTGGTCAAAAGCGTCCTTGCGAAGCGCGTTCAGGAACTTCCCTTTCACATACTGCTGATATTTGACGATCCCCGCCAAAGGAGATCGCGTGACATGCACATCAAAAATGGAAAGAAAGATACGAATACGGATCGCCGGCTCATGGAGGAATCTGTCTTCCATGGTTTCATCGATCTTGACCACGGTCCCGTCGGCGGGCGCAAGCAATCCGTGGGCGCGCGGGGGTTCACGGAGAGGATCCCTGAAAAAAAGAAGGTGGGCGATGAGAAGCGCGGCCATCGCGGACATTGTGTAAGGAATGTGAAAAACTGAGCCCAAAATCCCCAGGATCCCGAGCAGCAAAACACCCGGCCAAACCCGCTTATCGAGGGGGATCCGCTTCATGATGCGACCGCCTTCGCCGGAGTTTCCGGCACTTTCGGAGATTCCATTTTTTTATTTATAGTTTCGCATCCATTTTCAAACGGCGGTTTCTCCGGGTCCTGTCCTTCCGGAACTCCCTGGGTTTGAATGATATACTGCCGGAACGCGCGATGCGTCGCGATCCACCGGAAAAATTCCAGCCACTTGCTCATTGAAAAAGGCCCGCCTTTGGCGACGCGCCAAAAAGTCCTTGCAAAAAATTTCATGCGTTCAAAATCGAAGGTCAGAAGATAATAAGCTAAAAGTTTTACCAAGAGATAAGAAAATTTAAAATCCAGAGACGCCCGCTTGTGTTCCGGGTTGAGGTTCCGGAAACGGTTAAGGGCCGTCACCAAACGGTCCGCGTAAGTGTCATA
>CAZGCC010000117.1:0-4452 GCA_964524195.1 uncultured bacterium
CTACGGAGAATGAGCTTAGACGGGCCATCGAGACTTATTATAGCAATGTCAGCAATTTCCAGGAGCTCGTTTCCTCCTCAGAAGTAGACGATATCAGGGAGGATTACGATTCGCAGAAGGACGAAAGCAAGGTCGATCTTGAAGCGACCATGGCAGAGGCCGGGAAAGGCCCCGTCGTCAAGCTGGTCAATTTTATGATCAAAAAAGCCCTGGATGACCGGGCCAGCGATATTCATATTGAGCCTTATGCGGCCGCGATCTCAGTCCGTTACCGTGTCGATGGAAGTCTTTATGAGCTTCCTCCCCCTCCGAAAGAACTTCACAATGCGATAGTTTCCCGCATCAAGATTCTCTCGAAAATGGACATTGCGGAAAAACGCATTCCCCAGGACGGGTCTTTTTCCATCCAATACAATAACCGCAAGATCGATGTGCGCGTTTCAACCATCCCCATTATTTTTGGGGAAAAAGTCGTGATGCGAATACTGGACAAGCGGATGGAGCTTCTGAATATGAAGACCCTTGGTTTTGAGGCCGACCAATTGGCGCTTTTTGAGAAAGCCTTGATGCGGCCTTACGGGCTTATTCTGGTGACCGGCCCCACGGGAAGCGGAAAAAGTACCACCCTTTATGCGGCCTTGAACAAACGCCTTTCCCCTGAGGTCAATATCCTGACCATTGAGGATCCGATCGAGTACCAACTTCAAGGCGTCAACCAGGTCCAGGTCAAGCCGGACATCGGGTTAACATTCGCAAGCGGTCTCCGGGCATTTCTTCGCCAGGATCCGGATGTGATCCTTGTGGGAGAGGTGCGCGATCTTGAAACGGCCGAGATCTGTATCCGGGCGTCTCTTACCGGACATCTTGTGCTGAGCACTCTTCATACGAATGATGCCGTAACGGCTGTGACCCGGTTGATCGACATCGGAATCCCGGCCTATCTGGTTGCCGGAAGTGTGGGGCTTGTGGCTGCGCAGAGGTTGCTCCGTGTTTTGTGTCCTCACTGTAAAGAGGCCTATCAACCCGACGCAAAATGCAGGGAAGATTACAAGATCAAGGCAGAGGTGCTCTACAAGGCCAAGGGCTGTGAAAAGTGCAGGAATATCGGCTACTGGGGCCGTATGGCCATCTATGAGGTCCTTCCGATCGATGAGGACATCCGCCATTTTATCACTAAAGACGCCGATCTTGACAAATTGCGTCAGATCCAGAAAGAGAAAAAATACGAAGGTCTTCTCCAGAACGGGCTTAGAAAAGTGGAGCAGGGTCTTACAACCATGGAAGAAGTTTTGAGTGTCGCGTATGAATGATTCCGCTGCGGGTCCCAAGCCGGAAGAAGTTTCAAGGAAAGAGGATATTTCTTTCGAATGCCGGATTCGTCCCTGTGATTTTCCGGAAAGATCCCAGATTGTGATCTGGAAAGCGCCAAGCAAGGAGCTTGCAGTACAGCAACTTCTTGCCCAAGGGAATGTTGTTGTGTCCGTGCGCGAACTGGAATCCGGGGCCAAAAGCCTTCGGGAAAGGATCAGGGGGTACTTCCAGCCTTCCGCTCAAGCTTCCCACAAAACCTCGATCTCTTTCCTGGACCATGTTTCAGTCCGGGAACTGATCTTTTTTGCCGTTCAATTGTCCACGCTTCTGAAGGCGGGGATCGCTCTTCTTCGCGCTCTGGAGATCGTTCGGCGAGGGACTGCCAACCCTTATTTCCAGAAGATCATTGGAAAACTTGGGCAGGATGTGAGCGGCGGAGCGCCTTTGAGCGCGGGGCTTGAGAAGTATAAAAAAGTTTTTCCGTGGGTCTGGATCAATCTCGTCAAGGTCGGGGAAACGACAGGAAAGTTGCCGGAAGTTCTGGAGGAGATCGCGCATTACCAGGAAGCTTCGGAACGCATCAAAAGCAAGGTTATTTCCGCGTTCTTTTATCCCGCGATCCTGACAGTAGCGGTGATCGGGGCTTTGATCTTTCTTTTGATATTCATCATTCCTAAATTCGAAGAGATCTTCAGGTCTCAGAACATGGCGCTCCCTGTCATTACGCAGATAGTAGTCGCAGCCAGTAATGCCGTCCGGTTTCATTTTCCTCTTCTTGTGGTCGTTGTTGCCGGGATCGTTGTTGCCCTTCACTTTTTAAAAAGGACTCCCTCGGGGCGTATCGGGTATGACCAATTCCGTTTGAATGCCCCGGTTTTCGGGGAGCTCTTGATCCAGGTGGGAGTGGTGCGTTTTTCCCGGAGTCTCAGTACCCTTTTAAAAGCAGGAGTGCAGATCCTCCAGGGGCTTGAGATCTCGGGGAAGCTTATTGAGAACCGTTTTCTCGAAAAAAAACTTGGCGAGGTATCCCTGGCGGTCCGGGGCGGCAAAGGCCTTGGGGTCCAACTTGAGAAAAATAAGATGTTCCCGGTCTTTATGACCCAGCTTGTCAGTGTCGGCGAGGAGAGTGGGCAGTTGGAGCGGTTTCTGGATCTTTTGGCAAATTTCTATGAAGAGCGAGTTGATACTTTTCTCGCGCGCCTGGCCATGCTTCTGGAGCCTCTTCTCCTCTTGTTTATGGGAGGTGTGATCGGGACGATCGTGGTGTCCATGTTCCTTCCGATCATCGAGCTTTCGACGGGAGGGAAAATAGGCTAAAATGTTTTATTGATTTAGGTTCGGGGAAGAGTTACACTTCTCAAAGAGGCGCTGGTATTTTAAAAACGATGAAGCTATTGCGATTTTCACAAACAAAAAGGAGAGCAAATGAAAAACAAAAAAGCTTTTACCCTCATTGAGGTCCTGATCGTTGTGATCATTATAGCGGTTTTAGCGGCGCTGATAATGCCCCGTTTTATAACGCAACCTGAAAAAGCAATGATTGCGGAGGCGCAGATGCAACTGGGGGCTCTTCGTCGCGCGCAGCAAAACTTCGCGGATATGTCCGGCACCGGTAATTGGATAAGCCCTATAGATTGGCAACGACTGGGTTTAACAGAACCGAGTACAAACAGGAAGTTTACTTATACCTGTTCGGGTAGCACTTGTACGGCAACACGTATCGGTATGGTCAACCAGACTATTACATTGGCCGACTCTGGGAATTATACCTGCGGTACTGGTTATAAGATTGCCGGTAATGCAACTAATAACGATCGTGGTTGCACTATCTAGTATTTGATAGATGCGTTCTTGCAGGTATTGGGAGTGTTCTTGAACCGGCAAGGATTCTGAATACGGAGATCTTGAATATGGATAAAAAGCGGTTGGGCTTTACTCTGGCGGAGCTTTTGATCGTGGTTGTTATCCTCGGGATCCTCGGAGGCATTGCTCTTCCCCGGTTTTATCCACAGGCCGAGAAGGGGCGCGTGGCGGAAGCTATAGCTATGCTTAGCGCTATCCGTCAGGGACAAGAGGCGTACAGGCTGGAGGAAAGCTCTTATCTTCTGCTTGCGGCTAATTCTGTTAAGGCGGACTGGAACAAGATAGGGATGGAAAATCCGAACGATAATGCTAACAAATTTTTTAAATACACGGTGGATGTTTCTGGCGACACATTTACGGCCAAAGCGGATCGCGTTGATGGTGACTATCTCGGTAGCACCGTGGAAATTGATAATAACGGAACATGGAGTGGCAACCATAGTTTTGGACCTGGGAAGTAGTCTTCCGAATAGCGGCGCCTGGGGGTGGTGTGATGAGAGACCGGAAAGTGGAGAGATTTATCAAAATGTCTGCGAGGGTTACCTCCATTAATCAGGGCTTTACGCTTTCAGAAGTTTTGATAGTAGTTGTTATTATCGGGATACTTAGCTCTCTTGCGATCCCGCGTTTTTTTGGCCAGGCTGAGAAGGCCAAAGCTGGCGAAGCTATCAATATGTTAAGTTCCATTCGTCGGGCGCAACTTCAGTATTATGATGCTCACGGGAAGTTTGCGACGATCGACGGAACAGGTAGCACCAAACTTTTTTCAGAGTTGCTCGGGGTTGTTGTTCCTCCTTCTGAAGAGACCCATTGGTTCTACAGCACCCAAGATGATGGTACTGCCACAGCCACTCGCCATGCTCGAACCGGAGAGACAGTATCAGCCAACGGTAACTTAACTCTCCGTGTTAATGGAACCTGGGAAGGGACTGACGATTATGAGGAAAATGAGAAATACTGTCCGTTTTAAGACCCCGAGTTTGCTCCTTAAGAGATTTTAGAAAAAAGTCCCCCCAGAAGTCAGCTTCATTCTCCGATGTTGTACGATTGTTTGTTATCCAGGCATAGAGATTTAGCCAAGGCAAGATTTAACCCCAAAAGCGAAACAGGCTCCAAATAAGTAGCTAGATCTAAAAGTTTTTGCCATGATTCCCAAACAGAATCCGTCAGTTTTCTCGAGGGAATTGATGTTTTTTTGTTTCCCTTTATTCATCAACCACTTGAATCATTCCCTCTACGGTTAATGCGAAATAACCGTAGAGGTTATGATTCAAGTGG
>CAZGCC010000117.1:4462-4663 GCA_964524195.1 uncultured bacterium
ATAAATGATATTTTTTGCTAGTATTTATGAAAATAAAATTGCTGTTTTTTTTGATATTGATTCTTTTAAGTGGTATTATTTGGATAGGGAGGGTGATTTATTTTTGATGAACGAATCAAGAAAGAAAGGGGGGGCAGGTTGTTTGACCAGAGAGGCTTGACGCTTTTTGAGACCATTTTGACAATGGTCATACTGGCGATT
>CAZGCC010000118.1:0-448 GCA_964524195.1 uncultured bacterium
GTACGAATTTTCTCGGGATCGATCGCGTAAGCAAATTCATGAATATCGGGAAAACGCGAGCCCAGAAGCGAGCACTTCCCAATATCCGGTTCGTCCGGGCTGAAGCGAAAGCTTTTTTGACCCAGGCGATCGCGCCTGGAAGGGTGAGTATTTTTCATATTTATTTTCCCGATCCCTGGCCCAAGCGACGGCATCAGGTCCGCCGCGTTTTTACCGCGGAACTTCTCCGGCTGCTTCACGCGCGGCTTGTCGCCGGAGGCCTGGTAGAGATCGCGACCGATGATAAGGACTACTTTGCCGCCATGAAGAAAACCATAGCGACCACGGCAGAACTCTGGGACAATGTCCGCGAAACGGTCAACGAGAGGATCCTGGACGGGATGAATAAGACAAGTTATGAACTCAAGTGGGCGGCAGAAGGCCGGCCCCTTTATTACGCGGAGCTCAG
>CAZGCC010000118.1:458-4643 GCA_964524195.1 uncultured bacterium
ATGGTATGCGGCACAGTGCTGTTAACCCTTAAAATAAAATGGAGAACAGCTCAGAAACGATGAGAATTGCGCACGCTTTGGCCAGCGCCGGGCTTGGGTCCCGCCGGAAATGCGAGGTTTTTGTCACCAACGGCGCTATTTCCGTCAATGGTGAGATCGTAAAGGACCTCGGGCGGCAGGTCGATTTCCAGAATGACACGATCATGTACCGCAACAAGGTGCTTGATGCCGCGCCGCATGTTTACTTTATTTTAAACAAGCCCGAAGGCTATGTGGTGACGGCGCAGGATATGCACGCCAAAAAAACGGTTTTTGATCTTTTGCCGAGGCATCTTGTGAACGCGACCCGTCAATCCGCGACGAACCGTGTTCGGGTATTTCCCGTGGGCCGCCTGGACAAAGATTCTTCGGGGCTTCTTCTTATGACCAATGACGGCGAGCTTGCCAATCGCTTGATCCATCCGCGCTTTCATGTTGAAAAGTGGTATCAGGTGAAGTTGAATCGCGCCTGGGACACGCGGGCCCGCAATAAGGTGCTCGAGGGATTTCATTCCTACGACGGCTTTCTCAAATTGGAGGAAGTGCGCCCCGTGTCTCCAAGGATCCTGATGGTAGAGCTCCGGGAAGGGAAGAAGCGTCAGATCCGCCGGGTGCTCAGCCGGTTCGGTTATGAAGTCGTCATGCTGAACCGTTTTTCCTTCGGCCCCTTAAAGCTCAAACATCTTGCTCCGGGCCAGGGCCGCTTTCTGACCTCTTACGAGTCCCGCGAACTTCGTGAGGCGGTCGATCTTTAAAAACTGCCCGAGATGGGGCGGTTCCCTTACGCCTCGATCGTTTTTTTCTTTGGCCGGTAAAAAAGGCGTTTTTGAGGGTCCGCGTCTCCCATGACGACCACTAGGTGATCGTCTACGGAAAAGGCGGGGTGCATCTGGATCGATTCCGCCTTGACGCCTTTATCCTTCAGAAAATTCAGAAGGAATTCCTGTTCCGGTTCTCTCAGGGTGCATTTGATCTCCAGAAAATCCCGCACCAGATATTCCCATGTTCGCTGTGTGATGACGCTCATCGCAATACCTCCCTTGATTTATTTTTGTCCTTAAACTTAGCCCGAGTCCGGGATCTTCGAAAGGGGAGGGTTCGGGACTTTTTTGAAGAGTCTATTAATAATAGACTCTATGGGTATTTTAATAATTCTCCCAAGGAAGAGCCGGAGCTGCTTCGAACCCCAAAAAGCTAAAAATAAATTTGACAGGACAAGGATGTTAAGTTATATTACTGCCATTAATCTATGGGGTTACTAGACTATGATATCTAACAAGACAAAATACGCTCTCAAAGCCGTCCTTATGCTGACGGAGAAGTATGCGTCAAAAGAGCCTGTTTTAATTGCCGAGATTGCTGAAACGGAATCTATCCCAAAAAAATTTCTTGAGTCGATCCTTTTGGAGCTCAAGAATAAAGGTCTCTTGCAAAGCAAGAAGGGAAAAGGCGGAGGTTATCTTTTGGCCCGTTCGCCGAACCAGATCAGCTTTGGGGAAGTGATCGGAATTTTTGAGAATCCTTTTGGCGCGCTGCCTTGCCTGGACGGGAAGTCAAACCGGAAATGCGATGAATGCAAAAAGGGAGGCGCCTGCGGGATCCAGATAGTGATGCAGGAGGTCTACAGGACTACCTCAAGCATTTTGAATGTGACATCCTTTCAGGATGTTCATGATCGAATGCGGAACACGAATCAGGAAGCCATGTACTTCATTTAATGAAAAAGAAAGGACTCGCCCCGTTAGAGATGGGTGGGGTGGAAGTTGAGTTGTTTTAGAGAGATAGAACCGGAATGTTGGATCAAAATTTAAATTAACGAACGGAAGCGCTTCAGGAAGCGCTTCCTGTCTCTAATGGGGGAACAAACCATGAGCAAGATCGATAAGAAACTAAAAATTGAAACATTGGCACTTCACGGAGGACAAGAAGCGGACCCGACGACCGGTTCCCGGGCCGTTCCCATTTATCAGACCACCTCCTATCAGTTCAAAAATACGGAGCATGCGGCAAATCTTTTCGGGTTGAAGGAGTTCGGGAATATTTATACCCGTCTTCAAAATCCCACGACCGATGTTTTTGAAAAACGCATCGCTCTCCTGGAAGGCGGTGTGGGCGCGCTTGCGGTTTCAAGCGGTCAATCCGCGATCACCATCGCGCTCCTTAACATCGCGCAGGCGGGGGACGAGATCGTTTCCGCGGATAATCTCTACGGCGGAACCTATAATCTTTTCCATTGCACATTCCCAAGGTTGGGGGTCAAGGTCAACTTTGCGAAGTCGAACGATCTTGATGCTATCCAGAAAGCGATCACGCCAAAGACGAAGGCGGTCTATGCCGAATCGATCGGGAACCCGAAGCTTGATGTCGCGGACCTGGAAGGGATCTCGAAAGTCGCTCACAAGAACGGCGTTCCGTTCGTGCTGGATAACACGGTCTCCCCGTATCTATTGCGGCCGTTTGACCACGGCGTGGACATCATCGTGTATTCCGCGACCAAGTTCATCGGCGGGCACGGGACTTCGCTCGGCGGACTTATCGTAGATTCCGGAAAGTTCGACTGGACGAGCGGGAAGTTCCCGCTCATCGCGGCGCCGGATCCGAGTTATCACGGCATCAATTTTGTGGAGGCCTTGAAGCCGCTTGGGAATATCGCCTATATCATCAAGGCGCGGGTGACCTTGCTCCGGGATCTTGGGAGCGCGGTTTCTCCCTTTAACTCGTTCCTGTTCCTGCAGGGGCTCGAGACGCTTCACCTGAGATTGCCGCGGCATGCTGAAAACGCCTTGGTCGTGGCAAAGCATCTTGAGAAACATCCGAAGGTTTCCTGGGTCAATTATCCCGGACTTTCTTCGAGTCCGGAGAAGGATCGCGTGAAGAAATATCTGCCCAAGGGCTCTGGCGCGATCCTGGGCTTCGGGATCAAGGGCGGACTTGAAGCCGGAAAGAAGTTCATCGATTCGCTCGAGCTCATTTCGCATCTTGCGAATGTGGGCGATGCCAAAAGCCTGGCGATCCATCCGGCAACGACCACGCACCAGCAGCTTTCTGCCGCCGAGCAGCAGGCCACGGGCGTGACACAGGATTTTATCCGTCTTTCGATCGGTCTGGAACACATCGATGATATCATTGCTGACATCGATCAGGCGTTGAAGAAAGCTTGAGGAGGTCGATATGAACATCTATTCCGATGTTACAAAAACAGTCGGGGGGACGCCTCTTGTCCGTTTAAACCGTCTGACACAAGGTTTGGATGCGACAGTCCTGGTCAAGCTTGAATCCGCCAATCCCCTTGGAAGTGTAAAGGACAGGATCGGTGTCGCGATGATCGAAGCCGGAGAAAAAAGCGGCAAGCTGAGATCCGGCGGCCTTATTGTGGAGCCCACAAGCGGAAATACCGGGATCGCGCTTGCCTTTGTCGCAGCGGCGCGCGGCTATAAACTCATCCTGACCATGCCTGAAACGATGAGCATGGAACGGCGCCAGCTTTTGAAAATTCTTGGGGCGGAACTTGTTCTCACCGAAGGCGCGAAGGGTATGCGCGGCGCGGTGGAAAAGGCCGAAGAGATCGCCCAGAACACGCCTGGGGCGTACATGCCGCAACAATTCAACAATCCCGCGAATCCGGAGATCCACCGAAGGACCACAGGCGAAGAGATCTGGAAGGATACGGACGGTACCGTGGATATCTTTGTGGCGGCGGTTGGGACGGGAGGAACACTGACAGGTGTTGGAGAAGTGCTGAAAGAAAAGAAACCTTCTGTTAGAATCGTGGCGGTCGAACCGAAGGATTCACCGGTGCTTTCAGGCGGGAAGCCGGGCCTTCACAAGATCCAGGGGATCGGCGCGGGATTTGTGCCGGGAGTTCTTAACGTCAAGATCTATGATGAAATTTTGCAGGTCCGTCATGAAGATGCGGGAGAGACCTCGCGGCAGCTCGCCAGGCAGGAAGGGATCCTTGCGGGTATCTCGGCCGGGGCTAATGTCTGGGCGGCTTTGGAGATCGCGAAGCGAAAAGAATCGAAGGGAAAGACCATCGTCACCGTCGTTTGTGATACGGGGGAAAGATATCTTTCCACATGGCTTTTTCAGGAATAGCGATGGTTTCATTGATGTTACGGATCTGAGATCGTGATGACTTTGGCAGTT
>CAZGCC010000119.1:0-4622 GCA_964524195.1 uncultured bacterium
ACTTCCTGGAACGCATGAAATGTCTCCTAAAACTGTCTCTCATTGACATCCTTGAGAGTACTTTTTATCTCCGTCAATGAGGTGTCCGGATCCAGAACCGGACCATAGTTTGAGTGAAGAGGCACCGGGAAGGTCGCGACCTCGTAAACCCCAACCCCCATCCTCCAGAGCATGAACCCAGTCCCGTTCACCAGCCCTCCAAGAAATGCTGTCACGGCGTCATGCTCTTCGCTGAGTTTGGAGGTCTGAATGAAATATTGCAGGGGCGCGGTCAAAATATTACTGAATCCCCTTCCCAGTTTCGTGACCGGGTTATCTGCCGCATGAACCACAGAGATGCCCAGGAAAGAAACCGCAAGAATAATGACGATCATTTTTTTTATTTTTCTCATAGCTCCTCCCGTTTGACCGCAGCATTCTACCTTCATTTTCGAAGGATGTATAAGAATTTCCAGATCAGAAAAGGGCTTCTAGCCGAGAAACAGCTCCACGGTAGAAGCCATCAGGTTCAGGATCACGATCGCAAGGATCGCGAAAAAAATAACGGCTGCCGTGCAAAGGATCTTCGCGAAAATCGAGAATTTAGGGCTTTGCCACAAAAGAGGGATCGCGAAGGGCCCGATCATCAGGAGCATCACGATGACATAGGGAACAGAATCTCCCGAAAAATTCCGCGGTTTCCCGGAAGCGGTTTGAAAAGCGTCGCTCGCCGCGGGGATCATGAGGAAAAGATAGATCAGCCCCATCAAAAGACAGGCGGTCTTTGTGTGGCTGATCATCAGGCTCACCGCCACGCCCGCAGTCATGCACAGGATCGTCCATCCTTTGGCACGCTCACCGAGATAAAGCTGCCCGAGCCCCGGAATGACGGAATACAGCAAGGCGAGGAGAGGATTTTTCATGCTGCTCCAGGAGCCATGGCTGGCATTACTTTCTTTTCGAGGACTTTTCCTCCCCTTTCGATCTGGAAGACCTGAGGTTCCCCGGGCTTTTGCGCCAGGATCGCCCTGTAATAATTCTCCCAGTTTTCAAGAAGGACACTGTTTTGCTTAAGCAGGATATCGCCGGGCAAAAGTCCTTCCTGTTCTGCCGGAGAACCGGTCCGCACCTTTGCGATCATGAACTGCTTGGTCTTAGGGTCCCGTTCGACCCGAAAACCTAAATGCGGGGCGTCCGGATCAAGAAAGAAAATGCTGATCGGAAGCTCCAGCTGGCCTTCCTTGCGAAGAAGCGTGAATTTCTTGAGAGATTCGCCCGGGATGTTCGAAAAGAACCCGAAGAGATTTCCGGGGTTCACATCTTCTCCGGCGATCTTCAGGAGCACATCCCCATTACGAAGCCCTTGCTCATAAGCAAGCGTCGAGGGATCGGCTCCGGCAATAAAATAGCGCGCCGTTTTGTCATCATAGTGAAGATCGCATCCCAGGATCACGCTCTTGAGAGCCGGGAATTTCGCTTCGACAGGAGCCCCTCGAATCTCCCGCGAGAACTATCTTTTTTCCAGAACCCTTTGGAGGAAAAGCCCGTTTTGCGTTTGAAATACGCCCGGATCCCCACAACGGTCATGGCCGGATCCTTTTCTACCACGCCGATCTCGAGGGCGCAGAATCCGCTTGAGGAAAGACTGGGGGCTTTGGCCCATTCTTTATATTCTTTTTTATATAAGGGAAAAGTCGCGGATTGGATATAGCCATTGGCTTTGTCCATCTTGGCGATCGGGATCTTTTCGGCCTCGAGTGTCGCAAGCGTGGCATTCCAGACTTCCTCAAAATTTCCCGGCAGCGGGAACGAACGGCCTTCGGACTTGGAAGAAGAGAGGGAAAACCCGGAAAAAAGAAGGCACAAAAAAAGCAGGCCGCAGAGTTTCCACGGCCTGCTTTTTTTAAAAGAAAGAACGGACTTCAACGCATTACCGTTCGAGCGTCTCGCCCTTCATGCCGACTTCAGGGCCCACCGGGACCTTCAAGTAAGCATCCGAAGCGCTCCAGATATGGTTGAACATCAGGATCCCGATGCCCACCCAGATCACGGGATAGCCCACAAGCGTTCCCAGAAGGATCGTCGTCACAATGCCGCCGATCTCAAGAACGATCATGGCCCCGGTCTTGATCTTGCCGCTCTTGGTGTCCATTTCATTGTTCAGGTATTGCCCCCAACCCGGCAAGAGCAACGAAGCCGCGCCGCGGGTCAGGCTTTTATCCGCATTATCTTCCGCGGCATACGATACGCCGCTCACGGAAACGAACATCGCCGTGATCACCAGCACACTCAGGATCTTTTTCAACATGACTTCCTCCCCTTTTTTACTTTTAAAAACATACTCCATTATCGTCCTGAACTGGGAATATTTTAGTTCTAAGTCGCATGGGCGTCAAGGATACGAAGCTCTTGTTTTCCTAGAAATTAAAGCTTGTTTCCACCCCGAGGACCAGCGAATCGCCGATATTCCTTTGTCCGTTCGGATTGATCACATATTGGATATCGGGAGTGATGTAGGCCCAAGGCCCCAGCTGGAATCTGTGGTTCAACTCAAGGACCATTTCGTTGCCCTGTCCTGAAAGATCCGGGCTGAAATGCCCCAAGGCAAAACAGAAGGCCGTCGCGTCCCGATTGCGGTTGGGCGGTAGCCCTTGGTAGACCAGCCCCGCCACTAACTCATAGGTTTGAGTATTGATGTTCTCCTGAGGAGCAAGAACGACCGTTCCCCACACGGTGAGTCCTTTGGGCCGGTCCAAAGGCACGGTGGTTTGCTGGTGATAGGGTTGTTGGCGTTTTTCGGCGAACATGGCGCCCGAACGCATATGGGCCGGTCCTTCATACTCCGGCCACTCCCCTTTATAGATCATTTGGTCCGCAATAAGATAGAGGCCGTAATTACCATGCCTTCGCTTGGAGGGATCGGAAAGATCTGTGAAACGGCTGCTCTCGTAATAGCCCCCGAATGTCGCGCTCCCGGGAAGTTTGTTCTGTGCTTTATCATGCCCATGTTCATAGGTGACCTGCCCCACGGCAAGACAGCCCTGCCCTACATCGAAGCTGAAATCGGCGCCGTGGCTCTTGGGATCCGCAACGCCGGAGTCCGCATTGTAGAGGCCCGCGATGAAATGCCACTCCTCGTTGGGTTGATAAGTGAACCGGGTGCCCCAGGCAGCCGTCCGGTAATGCGGGAAGAAAACATTTGAGACGATGGCCGCCGGCCGGCCGTTCACCGCGCTTGTCAGATAATACTGGTACATCGGAGAAACGGCAAAGACATCTCCGGCGAAGAGGCGGCCAACCTCCAGAAAAAATTTGCTGTCCAGGACCGAGAGCGACAGATCCAATTCCCCAAAGTAGTAACCGCCGGATGTATAGACTTGCTGCACGCCAAAATAATTACCGACCGCGTCAGAAAGATTTCTCCCGGTGGCCAGGAAGTTACTGACGGTGAGCGCCAATCCTTTGAGGGAAGCGATCTTTTCAAAATCGAGCGCCGCAGAGAGGGAGAGAAATCCCGAATATCTCGTGGCTTTGTAAAGTCCCCCCACGGGGTTGCCGCCAATATCCGTGGAATAGTTCGAAGAGACGGTGATCCCGGCGTCCTTCAAGGTTTTCCGGGCGCCCCCCCAGTCCCCGGTCGCCTTTTCCTGGGCTAGCCATGATCCCGGCCACGAAATATCCTGAACGGGGCCGCCTTCCGCGGCAGCGGCGGTCATGGCGGTCGTGAACCAGACAAGGAAAACGACCGCGATGATCTTTGGGATCCGGTTCATCGAGTAAAATATTTTTTAAGTTTTGCGGAATCTCCTTTTTCCTGTGCGAGAGCCAGCATGAGAAGAAGCCGCGCCTTGGGTCCCGTCAGATCGCCTCCCAGGACCACGCCCGCTTTTTCAAGCGTCTCACCGCCGCCCTGGTCGCCGTACATCGGCCAAACGCCGCTGTGATAGACGCGAGTGGTAATGACCATCGCAACGCCTTTTTCAAGAGCGTATTGGACCGCTTGATAGACCTGCGCGTTGACATTCCCGGCGCCCACGCCTTCAATCACGATCCCTTGTGCTCCCTGGTCCACGGCATTACGGACAAAAGAGCCGTCATCGCCCGCGAAGGTCGTGAGAAGCGCCACCTTGGGCAGAACCGCGGGAAGCGGGAGTTTTTGCCGGCCAAGGGCGTCGTTATAGCGGATGACTTTCCCCATCGCGATATACCCCAGATACCCCTGTTCGCCGGAATCAAATGTCTGAACATTCGAGGAATTGGTCTTCCGCACATTCCTGGCGGAATTGATATATTCATTGAGCGTGACGGTGACTCCCCAGCCTTTCGCTTCGTCCGAGGATGCCTGGATCACGGCATTCAGGATATTCGCCGGTCCATCCGGAGAAACATCGGAAGCATCGCGCATCGCTCCGACAAAAACGACGGGCTTTTCGCTTTTAAGCGTGAGATCCAGAAAGTACGCCCCTTCCGCCATCGTGTCCGTACCGTGGGTGACAACAGCGCCCTTGATCGCAGGATCCGCGAGCAGTCCATCCACCATCGCCGATAATTTGGCCCACATCTCGGGCGTCATCTGGGAACTGTCGATATTGGAAAATTCAACGACCTTGATATTCGCGACCTTGGAAAGTCCGGGAACGGCT
>CAZGCC010000120.1:0-4487 GCA_964524195.1 uncultured bacterium
TACTCTGCTTTCAGGAAACGATTTTACCAGCTCGTGGTTGAGAGCTTTTGCAGGCGTCCCAAATCTATTTGTTGTACCCTTCATTCCTGTTTTCTCATATCCTTGCAAAACTAAATCAAGCAAGGGATCACCTTCTTGAAAAATCGTTGCATGCATGAAGTTGTCGGCTACTGCCCATGCTAATTTTTGTGCCTCTTTTACTGGGTAGGCATAATTATGTTTATTTAACTCCCCTTCAATTTCGATCGTTAGTAATCCCGAATGTCCATGAAGATAGCTTGCCTCTCCTGGATAATTCATAAATCTGTGCGCGTACTGGAAGTCAAGTTTTACGATCGAAGTGTACTTGTCGTTTGCCATGGTTGCCTTCTCCTTTTGGTTGATACTCATGTTTTATAATATTTACCGCATGCTGTTCGTGACGCTTTGTTTTCTCGATCGGCCACCTCCTTTAAATAGTTTTTATTAATTAATAATAATTACTGTTACCGCCCCAAAATATATCCGGCCTACTTGCATCCGGGGCAGATTCCCTCGAGGACGACTTTTTTATTGAGGATCCGGAAACCTGCTTTTAGCTTTGCCGGTTCTCTAAGCCGGTCGTAGGCCGGATCGAAGAAGTCGAAGATCCTCCGGCACTTCACGCAATGGAAATGATGGTGACGGTCCATGTTCGGATCGAAGCGTTTTGTATAGCCGTATCCTTCCACGGGCTTCACCAGGCCGGTATCGCAGAAGGTGATCAGCGTCCGATAGACCGTGTCAAAGGAGATGCGGGGGAACTTTTTTTTGATCTTTTGATAGACCATGTCGATCGACGGGTGTTCCTTAGAATGGCAGACTTCCTGATAGATCGCCAGCCGCTGGGGGGTGATCTTCAGCTCATGTTCCCGGAACTTTTTATGAAAGGCCTCTGGACTCATGGGGAGACTATATAGTAATAATTCTTATTTGTCAAAAGATAAGAAAGAGGAAGTTTTGGCTGAATTGAGCTCTCAGGTACGAGATTTTTCTTTTTGAGGCTTGGGGAAAAAGGCTTCTCGGCATTCCATGAACTTGGCCGTTGCGCGGGCCATGACTTTCTCGCCCTGTAGCAATTCGGATTCCATAAGATGCAGAGGCGGATTCGATCTTTTGATCCGAGCTTTGATGGTCGCGGTTTGATTGGCGGCCACAGGATGCAAGAACCGCACCGTGAGCGAAGCGGTCACGGCTGTTTTGCCGTGAGCAAAAAGGCAGTTGGTCATGGCTCCGTCGAGCATGGCCGCGATCACCCCACCGTGCAACAATCCGGCATAGCCCTGCAAGAAATGGTCGCAAAAGAATCTCGTCATCACGGATCCGTCCTTCAAGATCCGGAAGGGGAGTTTCATGCCCCGGGGATGCTGCCTCCCGCAAATAATGCAGGCAGAATGGAACCGGGTTCGAAGATCCTCCATTTTTTTCTTTTTGTGTCTTGTCATGAAGTTTTCCGTGGATCTTTTTTTAGCGTCCTGTGCGCGTTGCAAAAAGGGCAAAATTTTTCAAGCCGTTTCATCCTGGCGGCGAATTGAGATTCCGGAAAGCGCCTTGCCATTATACAGAAAGGACAAATATCGCATACGAAAGCCAACAGTCTGGTCAAGAGTTTCATAATATGCCTCCGCGATTAAAGGCGCCTTCTATTTTGTCCGCCTTGTTGCAAGATAATGTCCCCAACGCGGCATCCGGCGTGTCGTGCCACGACCGGGCATTTCGCCATAAACAGGAAGAAAACCGGCCGCCGGCTTGGGGATAAAGCCTCGAAATTTCCCTGGCCCTTGCTGATCACCATGTCCGCTTTCCGGTAGGCGCTTAAAAATACGGGAGAGCACAGCGAAAGGATCGTGCCTGGAGCGTCGGACCCGCTTGGGAGGATCTCGGCCATCCGGTCGATGCCGCATTCTTTGGCATCTTTGACTAAGGCATCATTAATGATAGGTCGGGATTTTACCGCGTAGAGGATTTTCTTGAGAGGGTCCAGCCTGCGGATCTCTTCCAGTAAAAGGCGGTCGAAAACAACTTCGCCCGCGTTATCTGCCAAATAAAGCACCGTTCTGGCTCGAACGATCGCTTTTTTGAATTTCGCGTATTGATAGAACTTTTTGTCTTCTTCAGGGATCAGCCGGTTTTCCTCTCGCATGATCTTTTCCAGCTCCTGTTCGACATTCAAGGAATTTTTGACGCCGTAATCGATTATATTGCCGGCGATCGCGAGTCTTACAGCAGTTGCCATGGGGTCTCGTGAGCGAGCGATCTTTTGCTTGAGACGGGGGTAAAGCCTGAGGGCTTTTTGATTGCTTTGGGTTCGGATCGCCTCGTAGGGGTCCTTTTTCCCTGTGATCTTACTGACCAGCCTGTAAACAAGTCGTCCGGTTTCAGGAGGAGAAGAGACTAAGGAAAAAGAAGGCGAGATCTTGGCTAGTGCGTTCAACACCCGACGCTGGGTCCGGGGGCTTGCTTCCGCTAGCCGGGAGGCTTCAAGGGCCTGTCTGAAAAAACAGGGAATGCATTCCAGAAAAGTTCTCATGGGTTCCTGAGGGATAATGTCATGAGGTTTTGCCTCTGCGGCGGAGCGTATCGGGCTTGCTGAGAGGGGACACCTTTTTCTTTTCCGCATGATAAACATTCACAATGGATACCCCTTTACCGCAAACGCGTTGAAAAATGCGTTCGATCTTTTGCAGGGCCCTCGGGGAAATAGCTTTTACGGCGCAGGGTCTTAACGGCGTATTCAGCTGAATTTCGTCGGGGTGGATCATCCGGGCAAGCAACGCTATGCGTTCGGCGGAACTTGCGTTGGCGGAGGTGAACATGATCTGCAGAGCCAGCCGGCCGCGGAAAAGAGCCCGGAATTTCTTCAAAGAAACAAGAACCGAGTTAAAAGAGATCCCAGGCATCGGGCGGTTCATTTTTTTAAACAGTTCCTCAGAATTCGCATCCAGCTTGGCAAGGACGAAGTCCGCCAGGAGCAGGTCTTTTTGAACGGCCTTTTTATGCATCAGGGAGGCATTCGTGATCACCGCGATCTTTTCACCGCGGGTTCTTCTAACGGCGCGGATCATGCCCCCGAGATTTTTTGCAAGCGTCGGTTCTCCGGCTCCGGAAAATGTCATGTAATCGATCGCCGCTTCGGGCATGGCCGCGATCTCACGCAGCACAGCTCTCACGGGAACAAATACTCGTCTTTGGCTTGAAAACGCTTTTGTCGGCCCGAGCTGACAATAAACACAATCAAAAGAGCATATCTTCCTCTTTGCCGAAATGGGGTCGATCCCTAACGAACTTCCCAGCCGCCAGGAAGCTACGGGGCCATAAATGTAGCGATAGTTGCTTTGTGTCATAGATAATTCTCCGGTCGTGTCCTTAAAACGGGGTGTTCATAATTCGGCGACCCAACCATCGTAAAATTGTTTTAAGTGTTCGTATTCTTCACGTTCAAAGGTGTTGCGCATTGCTTCTTTTTCTTCAAAAGAATACCGGTAATTCGCACAGTAGGCCATGAGGATGTCTTTAGCGTGATTGATCTCCCGGATCTTTTTTTCACACGACGCTAATTGCGCTTTCTTGCATCGGTCGGGGTGATAGCGGGCTGCCCAATGGCGGTAAGCCTCCTTGATCTCTTGCATGGTCGCGCATTCATCAAGCTTCAGAATTCGTCTCGCGCGATCGATCTCCTCAAATCCGATCTTTTTTTTCATGGTTATCAAAATTGATTTGTTCTAAGCATGACAAGCGTGCATCCCCGGATCGTTTCGATCCCGGCATTCCGCGCTTGTTCCTCCAGGGCGTCATTTTCAGCTCCGGGATTAAAAATGATCCTCTGCGGCCGGCATGCCAAGATTTGGTCGATCATAGGGGTGGAACGGGGAGCACCGACATAAAGAGTTATCGTGTGAATGGATCCCGGAACATCCAGGGCCGACGGGTAAACGCGTAATCCCTCAATATCCGTCAAACGGGGATGGACCAAATGGACCTGGTGTCCTTTCTCCAAAAGCAGTTTCATCGCCTGGTAAGCGTACCGGTCTTTTTTATCCGTCGCCCCGATCAACATGACATTCATAAAATCTCTCCTTGATCCATCAGTGAAAAACTAAGCGGCGGTTTTACATCCCCGGGAGCCTGGGGAACTTTTTGAGTTTGGTCGCCCTGCAATAAAATCCCCAAGCCTTTTTAAGCCAGTGCCCGACGATCGGCATTGGAATAAGCAAAGCGTGCTTTTTATCACGATAAACCAGGCCGGCTCCGTTTCCCATATCCATGACGCAAAGAATGCACAGATGATCCAGATAGCTCCTGGAGCGGCCGTTCCCGCTTTCTTTGATCCCAATGTCATGGGCGGCTATCCGGGCCATGACTTCGGCAAGGTGTCCTTGCTTGGCCTTCCACTCCGGGCCTTCGAGCGCCGCGACATCGCCAACGGCATAAAGCCAGGGATAGCCGCTTACTTCACAGGAAGGGGAGAT
>CAZGCC010000121.1:0-4456 GCA_964524195.1 uncultured bacterium
GCTTGTGCTGGCCCGCGATCAGGCCGGGATCAAACCTCTTTTTTATCTCCAGAAAAACGGAAAGTTTTATTTCAGTTCCGAGGTCCGCGCTTTCAAAAGCGTCT
Organism: uncultured bacterium; assembly: GCA_964524195.1. Classification (GTDB taxonomy): domain Bacteria; phylum Omnitrophota; class Omnitrophia; order Omnitrophales; family Aquincolibacteriaceae; genus Aquincolibacterium. Next base: position 105 of record CAZGCC010000121.1, read on the forward strand.
GCCCTGAGCTTTCTCCCGATCCAACAGCGCTTTACAACTATCTTTGCCTTCAATATGTGCCGCAGCCCCACACGATTTACCGAGAAGTTAAGGCCGTCATGCCCGGAGAATATCTGGTTGTGGATGCTTCAGGCGTCCAGATTCATTCGTATTGGAAACCTTCAGACCGGGGGAAAATTTTTTCCAATGTCGACGCGGAAGGCACCGCCCGAGAGGTTGAGGGGCAGATCCGGAAAAATGTTGAACGGGCTCTTCTTTCGGAACAACCGGTTGGAGTTCTTTTGAGCGGAGGGGTGGATTCCAGTTTGTTGACCATGATCGCTTCCCAGTATTACCCTAAAAAACTGAGGACCTACTCGGTGGCGGTTGACGAAAAAACTTTTAATGAAGCGACTTTTTCTCGCCGTGTGGCACATATGGCCGGAAGCGAACATCATGAAGTTCTTTTTGATGAGAAAGTGTTCTTCAATAGCCTCGAAGAGGCGATCGGCTCTTTTGATCAGCCGTTCTCCGAGGGTTCGTTCATTCCTTATTATTTGATCTGTCGTGAGGCGCAAAGAGATGTCCGTGTGCTTTTGGCAGGGGAGGGCGCTGATGAGCTGTTTGGAGGTTATGAGATCTACCGGGCAATTTTTTGGAAACGACATTTTGACCGGTTGCCACCGCTTCTGGTGAATTTTCTCTCGAAGATCGCCGCGCATTTGCCCGTTTCTCACGGCAAGGTTAGTCTGGATTTTAAGATCAAAAGATTTTTAGAGGGTATCCACAGGTCTGAAGTTCATGCGCATATATTTTGGCGGCGTGCGCTTTCTGAAGCGCAACTCCATATGCTCATGAAGCCTGAATTTCTTGCTTCTCTTCGATCTGATGAAACTGCTGTTTGCATGGCAGAGAAGCTTTGGCAAGGGGACGAAGTCCTGGATCCAATGAATAAACATTTGCTGCTTGACCAGAAGATCCCGATGGTGAGCGATCTTTTGTACCGCGCTGATATGATGAGCATGAGCCACACGATGGAAACGCGTCTTCCATTTCTCCAGCGTGAACTGATCGACTTTAGCTACCGGATTCCGCCGGCGCTCAAGCTGGATGCGTTCTCCGATAAAATTCTGCTGCGGAAAATAGCAGCTCGCTACTTGCCGCATGATATTGCTTATAAGAAAAAGCAGGGTTTTAATATCCCGTACTCTAAATGGCTTTTAACGCAAAGAGGCGGTGAATTATTGGAACGCTATTTGCTGAACAATCCATCCATGGAAGTGTTGTTTGTTCCCGGAGAGGTGACGCGGCTTGTGGCCGAACACCGCTCCCGGAAGATCGACCATGGCCATGCGCTTTGGACGCTGCTCGTGCTGGCGATTTGGAATGAAAAACAAAGACTATTTTGATCGGAAAAAATAAAGGATAGTGGATCGAAATGACGAATCTCCTTGATCTTGAAGTTGTTTTTCCAGCCTACAATGAGGAGAAGCGTCTCGCGACGACCAGCACGCTTGCCCTCTACCATCAGTATTTGACAGCTCGTTTCCAGGATCGTTTCAAAATATGGGTTGTCGTGAACGGTTCTTCAGACCGGACTTTTGAGATCGTGCAGGATTTTGCGAGACGCTATCCCGGGGTTCAGGCTTTGAGTATTCCCGAGAAGGGGAAGGGCGCGGCTTTTATGGAGGTGCTTCCATATCTGAAAGCCGCTCTTTTTGCGTTCGTGGATCTTGATGGGGCCATCCTTCCGGGGGAGCTCGAGACGATGTTGGTGGCGTCGGAAACGAATGATATCGTAATAGGGTCCCGGAAATGTCCAGGCGCCCGGGTGCTAATAAGACCACCTTGGTACCGACGGATTAATAGTATTGCAGCAAGACTTTTTGTAAGGCTTGTTCTCGGGGTTTCCTACAAGGATCCCTTTTGCGGGTTCAAGCTGTACCGGCGTCCGAGGCTTATCGAACTTATTCCGTTCCTGAGATCTCCGACCGCTATGATGGATCTGAACATCCTCTATGTTGCCTCAAAAAAGGGGCTTGCGGTCAAGGAAGTCCCTATAGAGTGGCGGCATGTCGTTGGCTCCAAGGTCTCGTTGTTAAAGTCGGATTGGCGGAATTTGAAAGAAGTTTTTCGCATCAAGTATTTCTATTCAAAAAATCTTTGCTGATCCGCATTGGTTTTTATCCGGAGGGATAACGAGGATGCTTGGTGGTGGGGGTAAGCTGTTGGCGGAATATGGTCTTTCCTGGGGATGGAATGAGCACTTCGAATGAGCTTAACATGTCTTGTCTAAAAGGGTTAGTGCGTTTTTTGTATGCCGAGCACAGGCTTTTCAAAGGAGCCTTTTGGGGGAGCTCTGGGGCATTTCTTGGGACTGCTGACAATCAAAATTGTTGTGTGGAATGGTCGAAAAGTGCCGAAAATCATGAAGCCCTTAGGGTTTCGCAAAGGGGTTGTGGGTTTTCTGTAAAGCGTGTATACTTTGATTGAGGGATGAGTGATTTAAAAAACAACATGGATGAGGAGGAGATGCAATGAAGCGTTTTTCGCTGATTCGTTCCCAAAAAGGACAAGCCGCGTTGGAGTATGCTATCGTTTTAGGCGCTGTGATTCTTGCAGTGATCGCTTTGATCAATTCCGGAGCGATCAAGCAAGCGTTTAATGCCGCCTCGAATAAGCTCCAGAATGCGACAAACCAGATTGGTAACATCTACTAAAAAGTCAGTCGGGTTGATTGAAAGATAGGCTTCTCGGGTGTTTTTTTGCGCTCGAAGGGCCTGCCTTTTCAATTTTCACCGCTAATCTTCCAGTTTGGGTCTCTGGTGAGATTTTTGTTTAGGGATATTCGGATTTCGATGGCCATGCATGGTGATGGGAATTCCTGTCTTGGGCCGTTTGTGACGGCTGCTTTGTACAGGTGTTGTGAGATTGAACGCATAGTGGACGAATCTTCGGAGTCATTATCGTCATGGAGCACGGTCACATCAAATTCATTCTGACTCTTTCCGACTCTGATGAGTTCAGGGAAGATGCCCACCAGTTTTTGAATCGATGCGCTCCCACCGATTACGCACTCGACGCGCGCCCGATCAGCGAAATAATCGATTCTGCCGCTGGCATTTCCGCTCATCCCACGGTGGTTATTTTAGATCTGAGTGAATGCAATTCAAGCAATCTCGCAAGCTATCAAAAGATCCTGGGGCTTTTTAGTAGCGCAAGATTTATCGGAGTTCGATATCCAGCCGACACCGAGATGGTGGTCAAGCTTTTGAAGGCGGGAGTCGGGTATTTTGTCAAATATCCTTTTGACGAAACAGAAATACAGCCCTTGTTGAAGGCTTCGTCGGGTGCCGGTTCTTATCTTTCGCAAGGTGACAAGTCTGGAAAAATGATCTGTTTTTTCAGCCCCAAGGGAGGGTCCGGCGTTACTTTTTTTGTAATTAATTTTGCAGCAGCTCTTGCAAGAAGCAAGCCTCAAAAAATCGTTATCTGCGACATTTGTCCCGGGTGGGGGGATGTCGCAACTTGTCTGAATGTGACTCCGAAGCACACGATCCGCGATGTGATCGATAATATCCAGCTACTCGATGAATCTTATCTTAAGGGGGTTGCGTTCAAGCACAGCTCCGGCATTGAATTGATCGCTGCGCCGCGAGAAAGCCAGGCGCCGATCCTCGCCCAAGAATCTGCGGCGCTTGAAACGCTTCTTTTGCTTCTTAAGCAAAGTTATGACATAGTGCTTGTTGATTGTGGTCACGCCGACCCTGCTCTTGTGCGAGCGGTGGCGATGCAATCTGAAAAAACTTTTTTGATCGCTAATCAGGATGTTCCGTCTCTTCGTGGACTTGTGGGTTCTTTCGACAAGCTCAGCAAGTTCACTTACAATCCCAAAGCGATCGGAGTGATCATTAACCGCGACGATGCCAAACATCAGATGGGGGGAGTGATCAAGGAATTTGAAAGAAGAACTGATCATCAAGTGGCGCTGAGCATTCCCAATGATTATCCTCTGGCTATCGAGACGATCAATCGAGGGTGTACGATCTATGATATTCAACCCAAATCGAATATTGCGAAGAAGCTGGAATCTTTCATCAAGAAACTGACGGTCGAATTCAAGACGCCTTCTAGCCAGGGCCAAGGATCCCCTGAGCCGCATGAAGAGAAATCACCAAGGAAAGGTTTCTTCTGATGGAGCCCATCAATCCTCAGTATGATAGAAATATGCCAAGCCAGTCTTCGGGCCATGTTCGACCTTCTCTGGAACGGCAAGCTCGCGACTCCGATTTTGCTTCGCTCAAGACAATTCTCCATCAGGAGATCATCGACCGGATCGATGTTTCGCTTTTGGTCAAATTCGAAAATGATGT
>CAZGCC010000122.1:0-4312 GCA_964524195.1 uncultured bacterium
TAATTATGTCGCTTATGCAGAAGACGCTTTTCGAAAAAATTTGGGATTCGCATGTGGTAAAAGCCTTCCCGGATGGGACGGCGCTTCTCTATATTGACCGCCATCTTGTTCATGAAGTAACAAGCCCGCAGGCTTTCGAAGGGCTTCGTCTTTCCGGACGCAAGGTCCGTCATCCCGAACTCACCTTCGCCACGATGGATCACAATGTCCCGACGGACGGTGACCGTTTCAACATCAAAGATCTTATCGCCAAAGCCTCGCTTGAGGCACTTGAGCGGAACTGCAAAGAGTTCGGCATTACCCTTTATGATCTCCATAGCGACAAACAAGGAGTGGTCCATATCGTGGGCCCCGAACTCGGGATCACGCTGCCCGGAACGACGATCGTGTGCGGGGATTCCCATACCGCAACCCACGGTGCCTTTGGTGCGCTTGCCTTTGGGATCGGGACTTCCGAAGTGGAGCATGTGTTCGCGACGCAATGTCTTTTGCAGAAGAAGCCAAAAACTTTCAAGGTCGAATTTACGGGAAAGATCCAGCCGCCTGTTTCCGCGAAAGATATGGTCTTGAAGTTGATCGGGCTCATCGGAACTGCGGGCGCCACGGGTTGCGCGATCGAATATTGCGGGGAAGCGATCCGTGCTCTTTCGATGGAAGCCCGGATGACTGTTTGTAATATGACGATCGAAGCCGGCGCGCGCGCGGGCATGATCGCTCCTGATGAAGTGACCTTCCGCTATATTTCCGAGGGGAATCGTCCCTACGCGCCGGAAGGAAAAGATCTTGAAAAAGCGAGCGCATATTGGAAAACGCTTTTTTCCGATTCCGGCGCGAAATTCGATAAGGAGCTCAAGATCGACGCATCCAAGATCGCGCCGCAAGTGACTTGGGGGACGAGCCCCGGTATGGTGACGGATGTAGATGGGCGCGTTCCGGAACCGGACAAGGTCCCGGGCTATAGCAAGGCGGATGTCGAACAGGCCCTGAGGTATATGGGCTTGAAATCCGGCATGCCTATTACTTCGATCAAGATCGACACTGTTTTTATCGGAAGCTGTACGAACGGCCGCATCGAAGATCTGCGTGCCGCGGCACAATATTTAAAGGGACGAAAAGTCGCGCAGGGAGTCCGGGTGCTTGTGGTCCCAGGATCTCAACAGGTCAAAAAGCAGGCGGAAGAGGAAGGTTTGGAGAAGATCTTTGTTGCTTCGGGCTGCGAGTGGCGCGAATCCGGTTGCAGTATGTGTCTTGCCATGAATCCGGACCAACTCAAACCGCAGGAACGGTGTGCCGCAACTTCCAATCGCAATTTTGAAGGCCGTCAAGGCAAGGATGGCCGGACGCATCTGGTCGGCGCCGAAATGGCGGCCGCGGCCGCGGTGGCAGGACATTTTGTAGATATTCGAAAATGGCCGGAGGCCCTGTCATGAATCCCGTTAGATCCTCAATCAAAGTTTCAGCTATGAAGATCGCTGAAGTTTTAAAGAATGCTCGTTGTGTTTTTGCCGTATTATTTAGAGAGGGTCTAACGGGATGAAAGCGTTCGAGAATTTTCGTGGAGTGATCCTTCCCCTGGATCGCGCGAATGTTGATACGGACGCGATCATTCCCAAACAATTCCTGAAGTCCATCGCCCGCACCGGATTCGGAGAATCACTTTTTTATGATTGGCGCTATCTTCCGGGAGGGAAGAACAATCCGGAATTCATTCTAAACCGGGAAGAGTATCAGAACGCGACGATCCTTGTGGCCCGTAATAATTTTGGATGCGGTTCCAGCCGGGAACATGCCGTGTGGGCGATCTGTCAATACGGGTTCCGGGTGGTTATTGCCCCATGGTCCGGAGAAGGGAAAGACCGGATCCCTGGATTTGCGGATATTTTCAGGAATAATTCCGTCAAAAATGGTCTTCTGACGATAGAACTTTCGCCCGCCGATGTGGAGAAAATCTTCTCTCTGACCGGACAAGCGACCTGTCTCGAAGCAACTATTCATTTAGCCGGTCAGACGGTGACCTTGCACACTCTCCAAGAGACATCGTTCCATTTCGAGATCGATCCATCGGTGAAAGAAAGGTTCCTCGCGGGCCTCGACGACATTGGCATCACCCTTAAGGAAGAAAAATCTATCCTGGATTTTGAATCGCGGCATTCGGTTCAGCTGGCCCGGTAGGGAACCTTCTGATCCCGACCCCATTTCGAAAGATTAACTAGTAAAGAGAAAGAGGAGAAGAGCCGTAACCTTAGTAACTTAAAACATGTCTTTTTTGTCCTGCTGAACCTATTTTGAGGATTCGAAATGGAAGCGCTTAAAGATAAAAGGATCAAGATCATCCATCTGGACGCGCAGGGTGTTGCTTCAGTGGTGCCTCTTAAAGAAAAAAAGAGAGGGCCCGCATTCCTCACTACTTTTTTTACGAGCTCGGATTCTTCCCGGAATAGCGCCAAGCCGCTTCCTTCTTTACGGGAAGCGATCTCTCTGGATAAAATTCCCTCTAAAAATTCTCCGGCCAGACTTTTCACAACACGGGCCAGGACCTTTCCCAGGATTTCGGCCTCTCAGGTCCCCGCTCAGAGAGCGCCTGTTCCCCAAAAAGAAGGGCGCCAGGAGGTTCTCTCCCATACAAGAGTAGAGATCCCGAAAGAGAAGAGCGGGACTCTTTTTTTATTGAGGGCGCAGATCTTTGCCGGGCAAATAGCTGCTTTAGCGAAGAAAAGCGGCCGCGATCTTCGCACTGCCTTTTCCAGACCGCAATCCTCAATCAAGAGGGTCAAGCCGCTTCCCGCGCCGCGGCAGGAACCGGTTCTCAAGAAAAATCGTCCCAAGATCACTTCCCAAAAAGCCGAAGAGATCTATCAATGGGTTGCCTTGGAGGAAAAGATCATTCACGATTATACGCAGCAAGAATTAGCTTCTCCCGAGGCTCCCGTAGAGAGCAACAGTTGGGTGGCTTTGGAAGAGAAGATCGTCCATTTTTATGCGGAAGAGAAAGCCGGTATTGCCGACGAGCCTATCCTTTTGCCAAGTTCTCCGGAGAAGCAGAGCCTACCCGCCTTCGAGACATTCAGCACACAAACCACGGCTTTCCCTGCTTCCAAAGTTTCCATAAGAAAAGAGCCCTTTCGCGGCCCCAAAATAAATTTTATGACACTGGGGATCATAGCGGTTGTTGCATTGGGACTGGCCGTTGGCATCCTGGTTTTACAGGGGGTCTCGTCGCAACAAGAGTTTTCCTGGAAACTTGACAAGCTTCAGGGCGAAAAGAAACAAGTAGAGCGGGCCTATGGTGAAATACAGCAAGTTTTGGAGAGCCAGCTTGCTGAGGAGGCATGGCTGAACAGCCGGATCCTCGCAATGAACGACGAATTGAAAATTGCTCAAGGGCAAAGGGATGCCCATAAGGCGAATCTTGTCAGGATTACGAACTACTATGAATCTCAGATCAATTCGTTACGAGAAGATATTAGAAATAAGGAATCCGTTATTGTGGCTCTCAAGGCCCAGGTCCAAGTCCTTGGAGAAGTTTTTAATCAAGCCAGCGGGGTATCCGTTCCTAGTGCCATTTCTCCAGGGAACGGAAGGGTTTCCGAAATCGAGGTTCAGAAAGGTTTTTTTGTGGTCGATAAAGGTTCCAGTCAAGGTGTGAAATATGGGGATAGCGTTATTGTTTCCAGAGCGGGTGTTGGATTGACCGTGGGAAGAATTGACCGGGTTTATTCCACCATGTCTTCGGTGATTGTTCCCGACAGAAATGTTTTAAGAAACGTTCGCGAAGGTGATTCAGTTTTTTTCGTGTAGATAAAAGGCTGGGTCCCTTAAGGAGATTATGTCAAAAGGAGTAGGCGTTTACATAGGTCGTAATGAAATTGTCGCGGTTTCTGCGATCCGCTCGCCAGCCGGGCCTGTGATCAAGAGTTATGCGATAGAGCCCATTAATCCCGAGGGATCACAGGAGCCCTCTGTCGGGAAGGAGGCTCACAAGATCAAGAAAATGAGCCCGGAGGCCCAAGCGATTTTGAAGGCCTTGGACAAGATCAAAGAGCCGGGGGCTTTTGTTAATGTTGCGGTTACCTCTTCCCAGGTCGCAACAAGGCATTTTATTATGCCGGCCGTTCCCAAAAAAGATGAGCCGGGGGCTGTTCGCCATGAAGCGAGCAGGTATATTCCTTTCAAGCTTTCTGATTCGGTGATGGATTATTTCGCCCAACTAACGCACAGGAATGTTATTTCCGTGACGGCTTCGGCAATCCGTGAGGAGGTGCTCCAGACATGCCTTGACGATTTGCATTCTGCGTCTGCGAGGGTGCTTATG
>CAZGCC010000123.1:0-4287 GCA_964524195.1 uncultured bacterium
CATTTGATCGAGCATGCGGAGGTTTTTTTAAAGGCCGTCCTCATGCTTCAAAAAGAAGTCGCCGCCCGTCTTACAGCCCTTCCGGGGACCAAGGATTATGGCCGCTTAAGCGTGACAAGCCGGTTCTACGGCGAGACGGAATTCCTTTTTGATGTTTCGCCCAAGTGTTTTCTTCCCCCGCCCGAAGTCATATCCCGGGTCGTGCGTTACACCTTCCGCGCTCATCCGGAGCTTTCCGTCGACAAATTCTTTCTGGAGATCGTCAGGATCGCGTTCAGTCAACGACGGAAAACACTGTTATCGCTGTTGCTCCAGGGTCTTGAGCCCAAACAAGACCGCAAAAGTCTGGAACGGATCTTCGGCGAGCTGGGTTTTTCTCCCAAGGCCCGCGGGGAAACGCTTTCTCTCGAACAATTTATTCTTCTGGCCCGGGCTTTGCGCCCAGAGGCGTGACCCGGAAATATCCCTCAAGGAGAAAGACGGTTTTGTTATAATACAGCCTCTTATGAAAACAACCTTGACCCTTAATGAGATCTACGCGCCGATCCAAGAACTCCTCAGGAGGGTTCCCTCGCTCATCCTGGAAACGCTGGATACGCCTATCCCTAAAATGCGCGGGATGGTCGATCATTTTTTCTCAAAAAACGGGAAACTCCTGCGGCCGGCCCTGCTTTTTCTAGGCGCCGGTATTTCAAGATCGCTCGAACCGGGAGCGGGGATCCCTTCGGAACGGAACGAAACCTCAGAACTTCATCTTGCCGCCGCCGCCGAGATCTTTCACGCCGCAACGCTGATCCACGATGACATTATCGATTCCGCGCCCCTCCGGCGGGGCGTGGCGGCGCTTCATATCAAGTCCGGTCCCCAGGCGGCGGTGCTTGCGGGAGATTATTTCCATGATCGCGCCATCGCGACGGTTTTTCGTCACGGCAATGACAGGATCTTCCCGCTTTTTCTCAAAACGGCGGGCGAGATCTGCGAAGGGGAGATCCGGGAGATCAGCGAAAAGAAGAACATCAATATGACCGAAGAGGCGCATCTGGAGATCGTTCGGAAGAAAACGGCCTCGCTTCTTGCCTGCGCGCTCCAAACCGGCGCTTTCATCTGGGGGATCGACGAGGAGAAAGCGGAAGCCCTCGGCCGTTTTGGGACTTTTTTTGGCATGGCGTTCCAGTTGATCGACGATTGTCTGGACTTTACCGGGGAAGAACGCGAATTCGGAAAGACGCTCGGCTCTGACCTCGAAGAAGGAGTTTACACACTGCCGATCATTCATTGTCTCGCTTCCGGAGAACGGGATAAAGTGGTCCGTATTCTTTATTCGCGCAGTCACAATCGCCGGTTTTCCATGCTCCGGGAGTTGCTCGAAAAAAGTAATGCTCTGGCCTATGCGAACGGAAAAGCCCGGGAATTTGTGGCATTAGCGAAACGGGAGCTGGAGGTTTTTCCCTCCTCGGAATTCCGGACAAGCCTGGAGCAGCTTGCCGGTTATGTTTTGGAGCGCAGGAAATGAAAAATAAAAGTGAATCTCAAATCTCAAATCTCAAATTTATTTTATGCTAAGCATTGTCCCGACGCCGATCGGAAATCTTTCGGATATCACGCTCCGGGCGCTTGAAGTCTTGAAGCAGGTGGACGCGATCCTTTGCGAAGATACGCGCCAGACACAGAAACTTCTTCAGCATTACGCGATCACGAAACCGCTTTTAAGTTATCACGAGCATAGTTCTGCGGAAAAAACCGCGAAGATCATCGGGCTTTTAAAAGAAGGGCAGCGGCTCGCGCTTGTTTCCGATGGAGGCATGCCGCTTGTATCCGATCCCGGATTTCAGGTCGTTCACGCGGCGCTTGCCGAAGGGCTGCCCCTTGAAGTTTTGCCGGGACCTTCAGCGGTTACAATGGCGCTGGTGTTAAGCGGCTTGGCGACAGACAGCTTCAGCTTTCTTGGATTTTTATCCAATAAAGGGCAACGGCGAAAGAACGAGTTGAAGGCGCTCGCGGACCGGGACGAGACACTGATCTTTTTTGAATCCCCGTTCCGGATCGTGAAGACGCTTGAAGACATGCTGGAAGTCTTCGGGGACCGGGAGGCGGCGGTCGCCCGCGAACTCACCAAGATGTTCGAGGAGGTTTTGCGCGGTTCTTTGTCCGGGCTGATCCAGGATATGACGAAAAAAACCCGCAAGGGAGAAATGGTTGTGCTGGTGGCGGGGAAAAACCGGAAAAGTGTTTTGCCTAAAAAGGAAAGCTTATGAAGCGTTTAGCATTTTTGGTCTCCGGAAGCGGGACGAACGCGGAAAATCTGATCAAGCGGATCCATGCGGGGGAGATCCCTGCTGAAGCCGCGATCGTGATCTCCAATAAGCCGGGCGTAAAAGCCCTTGAGCGGGCAAACGAACTTGGCGTTCCGGCTGTTGTGATCCCTCACAAGGATTATGCGACGCGCGAAGCCTTTGATGCGGCGCTCAGCGCTTGTATCGATTTCCACAAGATCGACTATGTTGTGCTGGCCGGGTTCATGCGTGTCCTGACCCCTGACTTTGTCAGGAAATATCACGGCCGATTGATCAATATTCATCCCGCGCTTCTGCCGGCATTCCCGGGCGCTCATGCCATCAAGGACGCGTGGGAAGCCAAAGTCACAGAGACCGGCGTGACGGTTCATTTTGTAGACAGCGGCGTGGATACCGGGCCCGTCATTCTCCAGCGAAAGGTCCCTGTCCTTCCAGAGGATGCGCTGGAGGCTCTCGAAGCCCGTATCCATGAAATGGAATATGAGATCTACCCCCAGGCGCTTAAGCTTGTCTTGTCGGGGAAGATCAAAGCCTAGTTGATGTTTCTAGACACCCCTCGAGGATTTGTTATAATCACGGCCTGAATCGATCAGGTTTCTTTCCTGTCATCCTATAGGACAACCCAAAAGGAGTTTAAAATGACCCGAGCCATTATTGAAAAGATCCTAGCGCGCGAGATCCTGGATTCCCGCGGAAACCCCACGGTAGAAGTTGATGTCAAGTTGAAGGACGGCATCGTGGGTCGGGCGGCTGTGCCGAGCGGTGCTTCGACGGGCGAGCATGAAGCGGTGGAACTCCGGGACGGGGACAAAGCCCGTTATCTCGGTAAAGGCGTGCTCAAGGCGGTCGAGAATGTGAACGGCGAGATCCAGAAGGCGCTTAAAGGAAAAGATGCCGCCAAGCAAGAAGAGATCGATCGTCTGATGATCAAATTGGACGGGACCCCGAACAAGGCGCGGCTTGGCGCAAATGCCATCCTGGGCGTTTCGATGGCCTGTGCCCGCGCGGTTTCAAGCTCCATCGGCGTTCCGCTTTATCAGTATGTCGGCGGCGACACGGCGAATTTATTGCCGGTCCCGATGATGAATATCATCAATGGCGGCGTTCACGCGGATAACAATGTCGATCTGCAGGAATTCATGATCATGCCGTTCGGGGCGCCGACTTTTTCTGACGCGCTTCGCATGGGGGCGGAGGTTTTTCACAACCTCAAGAAGATCCTGCACGACAAGAAACTCTCCACCGCAGTGGGGGATGAAGGCGGATTTGCGCCGAATCTTGCGTCGAACCATGAAGCTCTGGATGTCATTATGGAAGCGATCGCGAAGGCCGGTTATGAGGCCGGTAAAGATGTGAAGATCGCGTTGGACCCGGCAAGCTCCAGTTTTTACGGCAAAGACAAGTTCGGCGGCAATCCGAATCCCGGGAAGTATGTTCTTTGCGCGGAACAGCAGCCTGTGAAGACGGCCGAGGAAATGATCGAGCTCTACGCGGCGCTTTGTGAAAAATATCCGATCTTTTCCATCGAAGACGGTCTCGCGGAAGATGATTGGGACGGTTGGAAGAAAATGAATGAAAGGCTTGGCGGGAAGATCCAGATCGTCGGGGACGATCTTTTTGTGACGAACACCAAGCGCCTCGAACGAGGGATCCAGGAAAAGAGCGCGAACTCGATCCTGATCAAGGTCAACCAGATCGGCACTTTGACCGAGACCATCGAAGCGGTTCGTATGGCCCAGAAAAACAATTACACGGCGGTCATGAGCCACCGGAGCGGCGAGACCGAGGATACGACGATCGCGGACCTCGCGGTAGCTTTAAGCACCGGCCAGATCAAGACCGGCTCGACTTCGCGAACCGACCGCATTTGCAAATACAACCGTCTTCTCAGGATCGAAGAAGCTCTTGGGTCGAAGGCGGTTTACGCGGCCTCCAAGCTTGCGGCTCGATGCTGAAGAAATTCTTCGCGGTTCTTGCGGTCGCATTAGCGATC
>CAZGCC010000124.1:0-4250 GCA_964524195.1 uncultured bacterium
CTCTCGCTGGTTCAGAACTGGGTGATCGGGCCTGTCCTCATGTTCGTGCTCGCGATCACATTTCTGCGCGGTTATCCCGAATACATGATCGGGCTCATCATGATCGGGCTCGCGCGATGTATCGCCATGGTCATCGTTTGGAACGATCTTGCGGAAGGGGACACGGAATATTGCGCGGGACTTGTCGCGTTCAACTCGATCTTTCAGGTTTTTTTCTTCTCCCTGTACGCTTGGATTTTTATCACCGTTCTGCCGCGCTGGTTGGGCTTCCAGGGTGCGGTGGTGGATATTACGATCGGGCAGATCGCAGAAAGTGTCTTCATCTACCTCGGGATCCCATTCATTGCCGGATTTTTGACCCGGTTTATCTTGCTCAAGTTCAAGGATAAAACCTGGTATGAAACAAAATTCATTCCGGTGATCAGCCCCGTCACGCTCATCGCCCTGCTTTTTACGATCGTCGTGATGTTCTCGCTCAAAGGGGACAAGATCGTCCGGATCCCGTTTGATGTTGTCAGGATCGCAGTTCCGCTTCTCATTTATTTTGTTGTCATGTTCCTGATATCGTTTTTCATGAGCCGGAAGGTCAAGGCGACCTACGCTCAATCTGCCACGCTGTCGTTTACGGCAGCCAGCAACAATTTTGAGCTCGCGATCGCCGTCGCGGTTGCCGTGTTTGGGATCCACTCCGGGGTCGCGTTTGCCGCCGTGATCGGCCCGCTTGTGGAAGTGCCCGTTCTGATCGGGCTTGTGCATGTGGCTTTCTATATAAGGCGGCGTTACTTCCGCGAAGTGGCGGTATGAAGCTCAAAAACCAGTTCTCAAATTGGAGTTAACCGACTAAGATGTTCTCCATGTTGATGAAAAAAATAGGCGCGGCTTTTCTCGGGTTCGTTTTCCTTACGGCGCAATGCGCTTCCGCGGCGGAGATCCCGGCCAAAGCGCCCGCTCATCTTGAGAAACGGACTTTCCTGGATTGTTATGAGAAAGTTCTCGCGCATTATCCCGCCCTTCGCAAACAATACGAGCAACTCGAGCAAGCCAAAGCCCGGCGCAATCTCGCGATAGGGGACCTCTTTCCGCAGGTGCGCGGTGTCTTCGGGATGGAGACCTCCGACGACCCGGTGTTCGTCTTTGGAAGCCTGCTGCGGCAGGAAGCCTTCACCGAAAACAATTTCGAGCTGAATTCGCTGAATACCCCGCGCCACCGGACGAATTACCATTTCGGGATCCAGGGGGACATGCTGCTTTTTGATTCGTTCAACACGATCTCCAAGATCCGTTCCGCGCGCCGACTCGTGAAATCCGCGGATCTCGAAGCGGATTTTACGGAAATGGAAGCCGCGATCGTCACGCTGGAAAGTTATTTGGGGATCCTTCTGGCCAGGGAACTTTACAGCATCGCGATGGGAGTCAAAGGCGAAGCGGATAAAGACCTTCAGCAGGCCAAGGACCTGAACGACAAAGGCATGATCCTTGGGGCGGACTATTACGCGGCCAAGGTCACGGCCGCCGCGATCGAGCGAGAGGTGAACCGCCTCAAAGGTCTCCTCAAAAGTTCCCGGATGCTGATGAATATTCTTATGGGGGAGGATCCGGAATTTGTTTGGGACGCGCAGGGTGTTTTACCGGATGCCGTCCAGGACCGCGGTGAATTGCAGGCCTGGCTTGCGGAAGCTTATCAAAAAAGAAAAGATCTTGCGGCCATGGATCAAATGCTGGATGCCCAGAGGATCGAATCGCTCCGGCAGAAAACATCGTTCCTTCCGAAATTCTACGGATTTGGAAGTTTGGATATGGACAGCCCCGATTGGCACACGGGCGGCAAGAATTTTTCAGTCGGGTTCAAAGGGACCATGGACTTTTTTGACCCGAGCTACCCGGGCCGCGTGAAAGGCGCTTCCCACAGATATAAGGAACTTCAAGCGGAACGCGAGGCTCTCCGCGATGAGATCGCCAAGCAGCTTATCCAGGAACTGACCCGTTACGAGACCGTGACCGCCGATGCGCCGGTCCTGAGATCGGCCTATGCGGACGCGAAACAGGCGAGCGAACTTACAGCCAAACTTTATCAGGAAGGAAGAAAATCCATCGCGGATCTTCTCGAGATGCGCCGCGGGTATTTTGAGACCGCCGCAGGGTTCCAGAGCCTGCTTTTGGCTCTTGAGCTGGAATACGCCAAGCTTCTTTTTCTTTCCGGGCAATTGACCGAAGACGGTATTCATCAGATGAATACAAGGCTGAACCATTCATGACCGGACATCATTCGGACTTTATCAGCGGGATCGTCAGTTATTTCGCCAAGTCGAAGATCACGCCGCTTATCATCGCCATGTCGATCATCCTCGGCGTTTTCGCCGTGATGAACCTGCCGCGCGAAGAAGAGCCGCAGATCTCGGTGCCGATGTTCGATATTTTTGTGACCTATCCGGGCGCGGACTCCAAAGAAGTGGAACAGCGCATCGTGAATCTCGGCGAGCGCAAGCTCTGGGAGATTCCCGGCGTCGAATATGTGTATTCCACGATCGAGCCCGAGGGAGCGCTTATCATTGTCCGCTTCAAGGTGGGCGAAGATGTCGAAAAGAGCCTGATCAAGCTTTATACCAAGGTCTATTCCAACCTGGATTTCCTGCCGCAGGGCTCGACACAGCCTTTCATTAAAGTCCGTTCGATCGATGATGTCCCGATCCTGACCCTGACTTTCCACGCCAGGGACCAGGACCCGGTCGCGTTGCGCCGGACCGTGGCCAATGTCCAGAATATCCTGAACGCGATCCCCGATGTTTCCGAAACCCACATCACCGGCGGCCGTAAGCGGCAGTTCCAGGTCTTTTTTGACGAAGAAAAGCTTAAGGCCCGGCTCCTCAATCCGCTGGAGATCGCCCAGATCATCCGCTCAGCCAATATCAGGCAGAACGCCGGGCACCTCGAGAGCGCTCCGGACCTCGAATCCGTTGAAGCGAACTCTTTTTTCCGCAATAAATCCGATCTTGAGAATCTGGTGGTCGGCGCGAGCGCCGGAAGCATCGTGATGCTCAAGGATGTCGCAAGAGTTGTGGATGGGCCGGATGAGGAAGAACGAGCTTCTGAAATTTTCTTCGGGCCTTCCTCTAAGGAGAAAGACAAAGGTCCGTTCGAGGCTGTGACCCTTGCGATCTCAAAACGAAAGGGTTCCAATGCCGCGCATCTTTCCGAAGTGATCCTGCATACTCTTAAAGAGCTTCCCGAGGCGACGCTTCCCAAAGGCGTTGAAATGACCGTGACGCGCGATTACGGCGAAACGGCGAAAGAAAAATCCGACGAGCTCTTATTCCATATGGCGATCGCGGTTTTCGGGGTGAGCCTTTTGATCGCCTGGTCGCTTGGGCGCCGCGAGGCCGGGGTGGTCGCGATCGCGATCCCGATGACTTTGGCGCTCACGCTTGCGACCTTTTATTTTCTTGGATTTACGCTGAACCGCATCACACTTTTCGCGCTGATCTTTTCGATCGGGATCCTGGTCGATGACCCGATCGTGGATGTGGAGAATATCGTCCGGCATCTCAGGCTTCCCGATAACAAAGGAAAATCCATTCTTGATATCACGATCGAAGCGGTGAACGAAGTCCGCAGTCCCTTGATCCTTGCGACTTTGACAGTCGTTGCAGCGATCCTTCCGATGGCGTTCGTAAGCGGACTCATGGGGCCTTACATGCGGCCGATCCCGATCGGGGCCAGCGCGGCGATGATGTTCTCGATGTTCGTGGCGTTCGTGGCGACCCCCTGGGCGGCTTATCAGATCCTTGGGAAAGCGTTTGCACAAGGAAAACTCAAGGCCCATCACGAAGGCGAGAAAGAGGATTTCCTTACCCGGCTTTACCGTTCTTATATGATCCCGCTTATCCGCGATCCGAAGATCCGGAGGATCTTCCTGTGGTCGCTCGGCGGGATGCTCATCGCGGCGATGATGCTGGTGCCGCTCAAGCTTGTGCGCATGAAGATGCTTCCCTTTGACAACAAGAATGAATTCCAGGTCGTGCTGAATATGCCGGAAGGGACGCCGTCGGAAAAAACCAAACAGGTGATCACCGAGATCGCGGAATATCTCGTGACGGTCCCGGAAGTGAAAGACATCGAAGCGTATACCGGGAGCGCGGCGCCGTACAATTTTAATGGGCTCGTGCGCCATTATTTTCTCCGCTCCAAACCGTATCAAGCGGACCTGCAGGTGAATCTGGCGGGGAAGCATCACCGGAAACGGCAAAGCCACG
>CAZGCC010000125.1:0-4240 GCA_964524195.1 uncultured bacterium
CTGATCATCCGGGTGCCTTATCGTCTTAGCCGGCTCGAGGCCTATCTGAATCCTTGGGAGGATCCATTGGGGTCCGGATTCCAGATCATCCAGTCGTTTCTTGCCTTCGCGTCAGGCGGCATTTCCGGGGTCGGGCTCGGGCAGAGCACTCAGAAGCTTTTTTATCTTCCGTCCAGTCACAATGATTTTATCCTCGCGGTCATTGGCGAAGAGCTGGGGCTTATCGGCGTTATGATCGTGGTGGTGCTGTATGTGCTGTTCTTTCTCTGCTGTATCCGTATGGCGCGCAAGGCGGATCAGGTTTTTGAAAAGCTTTTGATCACTTCGATCACGATGCTCATCATCTTGCAGACCGTGTTCCACATGATGGTCGCGACAGGCCTGGTCCCGACCAAGGGGCTGCCGCTCCCTTTCATCAGCTACGGCGGCAGTTCGGTCGTGGTGAATCTGATCGCGGTCGGTATTCTTATGGCTGCAGACCGCCGTAAACGCCGCAGTGCCTGATATGAGCACCTGCGGTTCACCTGAAATCATCCCATCTGAAAAAAAAGTACTTTCTGCGATGAAACTTGTTGTTTATGCCGGTCCCACCGGCGGGCATGTCTTTCCTGCCCAGTCTTTTAGCGAGGGCTTCTGCAAGCGTTTCCCGGATTCCCGGATCGATCTTGTGACCTGCGAACGGGCAAAGCTGCTTGTCGAAAAAATGCCGCAAGATATTTTCACTCACATCTCTTATCTTCCGGAGTTCGGTTTTCCGAGCGGCTTTTCTCTAAAGTCTCTGAAGCCGTTCTTTCTTTTCCCTTATCTTCTCGTTCAGGCTTTCTTTTTTTTGAAGCAAGCCAAGCCGGACCTTTGTGTCGGCTTTGGAAGTTTCGTGTCGTATCCAGGGATGCTGATGGCTCATTGGTTGGGGATCCCGACCCTTATCCATGAGCAGAATAAAGTACCGGGAAAGGCCACGCACTGGCTGGTGCCGCATATGGATGTTGTGGTCGAAAGTTTTGAGGGAACTCGATTTGCTAAAAAGCCCAAAGAACTTCATACCGTGGGACTGCCGCTCCGATCTTTTATCGTGGATGCAGCATCAACCGTCCGGGAAGGGTCGACACCTCGGCTCTTCACTATCCTCGTGGTCGGGGGATCGCAGGGTGCCCAGGGATTGAACGGGATCGTGACGGACGCGATCGGGCTTTTATCGGATGAAGAAAGATCCAAAATTGCCGTTACACATATTACAGGAAAACGGGATCACGATGCGGTGCTTGAAAAGTATGAACGGCTGGCCTTGTCGTATGAAGTGCATCCTTTTTATAGGGCCATGGATGAGCTTTTCCGGAGAACAGATCTCGCGGTCACGCGGGCAGGAGCCAATACGCTTTTTGAGCTCGCGGCGTTCGGAGTTCCGGCATTCGTTATTCCGTATCCTCATGCGGGAGGCCATCAGAGGTATAACGCGGAAGGCTTTGCTGGAAAAGGCGGGCTGATCTTTCACGATGAGAATTCCGCGGCAAAGGATTGGCTGGTTGAGAACCTGAGACGGGCGATCGGCGATCCGGGAATGCTGGTTCCTCTTGCAAGCGCCATGAAAGATCTGGCGCGGCCCAGAGCCACCGATGAACTTATTGATATTGCCCGAAAGATGATCGAGGCCCATGAAAATCATAAATGATAACCTCATACGGGACAGCCGAGCCGCCTATCTGATCGGGATAGGGGGGGCTGGTATGAGCGGACTCGCCCGCATTTTAAAGCACTTGGGACTTAAGGTTTCGGGTTCCGATTACAAAGAAACGACCGTTACGCAAAGCCTGCGCCGCTCCGGGATCCCGGTGCATATCGGCCAAAAGTCCAGCGCGTTTGAGGATGCCGACCTAGTTATTTATTCCACCGCGATCCAAAAGGATCATTTGGAGCTTAAGGATGCCCGTAGACTTGGTCTCAAGATCCACCATCGGGCTGAGGTGCTGGCTTCGCTCCTGAATCACGCGGAGACCTCGATCGGAGTTCTGGGAACGCACGGCAAGACCACGACCTCCGCCATGGTTTCTCATGTTCTGTCGCAGATCGGAGCGAATCCGACCTGCTTTGTGGGAAGCGACATGCTGAATTATGATACCAACATTGTGGCCGGAGGCCGCGATTACTGGGTGAGTGAGGTGGACGAAAGCGACAGTTCGCACGAGTTCTACGCGCCGAATTATTCGATCATCACGAATCTTGAGCCCGAGCATCTGGACCATTATGGCACTTGGGAGAATCTCACCGACTCATTCCGCCGGTTTCTTGAGCAGGTTCAGGATCCGGGACTTGTTTCCTATTGCGGCGATGATCCGACGCTTAGCATGCTGGTGCGTGAAAGCGGCCGCCCGTCCGTGAATTTCGGATTTTCCGAAGAATGCGCCTATTCGGCCCAAAACATTTCTCTCCACGCGTTCGGTTCGGAGTTCGATCTTTATGAGGCGGGTCTTTATAGCGCCCATATGAAGCTCGCTGTCCCGGGGCGTCATAATATCTCAAACGCGTTGGCAACGCTTTCAATCCTGCTGCACTTGGGGTTCGATCTGGATCTGGTACGGGAAGCGCTTGCGACATTCAAGGGGACGCGCCGACGCATGGAGCTTAAAGGCCAGACGCCACAATTTCTGGTCCTCGATGACTATGCGCATCATCCGACCGAAGTCAAAGCGGTGTTGCGCGCTCTTCATGAAGCGGGGAAGTATGTCCGCGTTATTTTTCAGCCTCACCGGTACAGCCGCACCAAAAATCTTTACCGGGAATTTGCCCATGCCTTTGATGACGCTCAGGAAGTCGTGCTCACGGATATTTACAGCGCGGGAGAATCCAACCCGGACGGAGTGAATGTCGATCTTGTTTACCGGGAAGTTCAAAAGGCCGGGCATCCTCATGCCTCCGTGGTGCGCAAAGACGAGATCCTGCCTTATCTTTCGGGTCATCCGCTCAAAGACGGCGTGATGATCTTCATGGGAGCGGGAGATATCGGCGAGATCGCAAGCGCATTTGTCGATCAACTCGGCGCCTGCGCTTCCTCATAGCGTTTCTCAAAAAAGTTCGAAATTTCTTAAAATCAGGGTGAAGCGTTCTGTGCGTCGTTAACCCTTTAAAGGAGTATCAGGAACGGTTTTATGCATTCCACATTACTATCAACCGCAAGATTTGCGCTGCTTAAACAGATGAAAGTCGGTGTTGTGCGAGGAGGGCTTTCGGCCGAACGGCCGATCTCGCTTCGTTCCGGGAGAGCTGTCACGCGTGCGTTAAAGAGGGTTGGCGTTCATGCATTCCCGATCGACCCGGCGAACTCCAAAGTTTTCATAAAAAAGATCCGCGAAACAGACATTCTTTTTTTGGCGCTTCATGGCAAGGGCGGAGAAGACGGGACATTGCAGAGAATGTTGGAAAAAAAACGCGTCTTGTTTACAGGATCGCCTGCCGCAGCCTGTGAAAAGAGTTTCGATAAGAGGATCAGCAAGCGACATTTTTTGAGGCTAGGCGTCCCCACGCCGGACTATGCGGTCCTCGATAAGAAGAATTGGCTTAGGGTGGCATCGTCGTTTCCGGCCCCTTATTTTGTCAAGCCGCTGGACGGCGGGTCGAGCCAAGGCGTGTTCTTAGTTGAAGATTTTCGCGGATCAGCCGAAAAATTAAGACGGTCAATAACGAGATCCGGAAGGCTTTTGATCGAGCGGAGGATCGTCGGCCGTGAATTAACGGCCGGACTTCTAGGGAATATGAAACTTCCCGTTGTGGAAGTGAAACCCGCTAGGCCCTTTTACGATTACAAAGCGAAATACACGAAGGGTATGACGACTTATGAAGTGCCGGCCCGGATCCCGGCCAGAGTTGCAAGGAAAGTCCAGGCGATCGCTTACAAAGTCTACCGGGGTTTGGGGCTCAAGGGTTTTTCGAGAGTGGATGTGATGCTGGACCGGAAAAACCGGCCTTTTGTGCTGGAAGTGAACAGTATCCCGGGGCTTACTGAATTCAGTCTGTTGCCGAAGGCGGCAAGAGCGGTCGGTATCAGTTTTGAAGAATTATGTTTGCGTGTGTTAAAAGACGCGTTCGAAAAAAAGAGAAAGAAATAATCTTCCATGGGTAAGAAAAAAAATAAAAAGAGCCGCAAAGGCTGGATTTTTGGAGCGATCGGGGCTTTGTTCCGGGGGATCGGCTGGCTATTTTGGAAATTGTTGCCGGTCGCGATCGTTCTTGGGCTGCTTGTGTATGC
>CAZGCC010000126.1:0-4127 GCA_964524195.1 uncultured bacterium
GAGCAGAGTTCTTTCCGCGATTTTGGAGGCGTGGATCAAAACCGCCAAAAGCAAAATAAGGCTTTGCGTCACTTCTTTAAACCCGATGATCACCTTTTGGATCACCTGGATGGCCTTCTCCGGGTCATCGGAATAACTGATCCCGACCATATTCTCCACGATCTTGTACTGGAAGGAATTATGGATGATCTCGCCCACGATATGCTTATTCGGGATCGTGATCTTAACGCCGTCTTCATCGGTCAAAATGGTCGTGGCCAATGTCACTTCCTGGACGATCCCGCTCTGGCCTTTAATGGTCACGGTATTCCCCACCACAAAGGGACGGCCCAGGATGATCGACAGTCCGGCTCCATAATTGGAAAGCGGACCCTGCAAGGCCATACTCACCCCGAAGGCCCCGGCGCCTAACATCGCGACGAAAGGAGTGATGGTAATGCCGAATTTTCCAAGCGCCACAAGGATCGCAAAAGCCAGAATGACCATTTTGACGCAACTGGCCAGGAATTTCGACAAGGTCACATCGACCTTCTTTTTCGCACAAAGAGCAAGAATAACCCCATGAGCCCATTTCCCCACGAAGTGCCCAACCACCAGGACAAGGATCGCGCCTAAAACCTGAAAGCTGTAATTGGTAAGAAATTCAACGGAAGTGTCTATGAATTTTTGAATAGTGCTGATCTCTTTTTCCATATAATCCCCTTCTAAGATTTTTTCATTTGTTCGGTTTTATTCATGAACGATCCCGGCCGAGCAAACCCCGGGTCCTATTGCTTGGGCGGTTGATTAAAAGATTGGTTGAAATCCTGCCACTGCTGTTGGAGCTGCTGCTGGATCTGTTTGGTTTTCTCCTGAAGCTGTTTGGCAAGCACATCCCATTGTTGTTGAAGTGTTTTGAGAGTCTCCTGGGCCTCCGTCTGAATTTTCTTGGAGGACTCCGCAACCTTCGTTGCCCCCGTCGAAAGGCTTTCGTCCGCTGTGCCTTTGAGTTCGCGGGCCACCTCACCCGCCTGTGTTCCAAGCGAAACCTGTTCGTCGACCGCATACGCCCACCCGGCCGCGATGAGCATCATCATAAACAAAATAACTGATATTTTTTTCATGATCCCTCCTTTGGGCACACGACGCTTTTCAAACTTTAACTTCCTTTTCACAAGATTTTTGGCATTCTTTGTTTTTTGAAGACGGGCATTTTCCGGTCCAACAGTAAAGACAAAGCTTCTCTTTTGAAAGCCCGATCGCTTCGACCATGTCTTCCACGGTCTGAAAACGAAGCGTCGTGACATTCAGATCCTTACGGATCCATTCGATCATGGCCTGATGTTTGGGAGAATTCGAATCTACATATTCTGAAATATCCTCGATATCCTGCCCTTCCAGATCCCGGATCGCCTTGCGGGCCGCCAATTCGTGGATGCTGCGGGTGGAAAGACAGAACTTGCAGGGATGCATGAGCGGCGGGCAGGCGGGACGAACATGAACTTCTTTCGCTCCAGCTTCCCAGAGCTTGCTAATGGTGAAATTTTTAAGCTGGGTCCCCCGCACGATGGAATCATCGCAGACCACCACACGGTTGTCGCGGATGATCTCCCGGATGGGAATAAGCTTCATTTTTGCGATGAGGTCTCTTTTTTCCTGGGTTGGCGGCGTGTAACTGCGGCCGTAGCCGGGAGTGTACTTAACAAGCGGCCGGCGGAAGGGCTTCCCACTTTCAATGGAGTATCCGATCGCATGGCTTGTCCCGGAATCCGGAACTCCGGCCACGAGATCGGCTTCAATATCTTTATCCCGACGGGCAAGCGCCGCGCCGCATCGTTCGCGGGCAGATTCCGTATTGATGCCCTCATAGTCCGAAGCCGGAAACCCGGTATAGATCCAAAGGAATGTGCAGATCTGCATTTCGTCCCGTCCCTGGGCCTTGGGCTGGAGGCCTTCTTCGGTCAAAAGCACGATCTCTCCCGGCATCAGATATTTCATGATCTTGAAATCATCATTAGGAAAAGCGGAGGTTTCGGAGGCGACTGCGTAGGCGTCCGACCGCCTTGCGATCACAAGCGGCGTATAGCCAAAACGGTCTCTTGCGGCATAAACACCATCGCGATGCAGGATGAGGAGCGAGCACGATCCCTCGATCTTTTCAAACATCCCTTCGATCCCGCTGACAAGGTCCTCCCCGAGCGTAATGAGCCTGGCGACAAGCTCGGTGGTATTGACGGGACCTTTCGAACTCATTTCGGCGAAAGAATGTCCTTTGCCTAGAAGCTCACGGACGAGGCTCTCGGCGTTCTCGATAAGCCCCATGGTGACGATGCAGAAAGGCCCAAATTTGGAATTGAGATAAATGGGCTGCTCGTGAGCGTCACTGATCGCCCCGATCCCCTTGTTGCCCTTCAGGTGTCGCAAGTCGTCAAAGAACTTCGATTTGAACTGGCTTTGACTGATCCCGTGGATCTGGCGCGTGAATTTCTCACCATCCATCACGGCAAGCCCGCCAAATTCGGTCCCAAGGTGGGAGTGATAATCCGTCCCGTAGAAAAGAGAATCCATGCAATTCGTGCTGGAGACAACCCCGTAAATACCGCTCATCATTCCTCCTTATGGTGAGATGCGGGATTTTGAAAACCCGCCAGATCAAGCCTTCTGAAGCAACCTGTAAAAATCGTACTCGTCGTTATCAAGCGCCGAGATCATAATGTCCCGGATGTATTTTTCATGCCCCGCATCGATATCCTTCAGCGACTTGCCGATATGCTTTTCCAAAAGAGCGATGTCCTTTTGTGCGTTATAGTCCTTACCAACGCGCACAACCTCCCGGAGGTACCCTAAAAATTGTTCAGGATATTTTTCCATTAGAAAATAAACAAGCGCCCAGCTCTGGGCATAGCCTAAAAGCGTGTAATTGGGATCCTGAAGTTTACGGATCCCGCTGCCATTTTGGATGCTCATAAGATACTGAAGCGGCATCAGATGGCGCCCCGCCTCAAGCTCCGCCCTTAGGAACATCAGTCTTTCTTTATTGATCCCGCCCAAAGGGTCCGTTGAGACATATTCGGCAAGCCCTTCGGATAACCAAGCCCCCCGGTAGACGCTTCCGGAATCGACCCCGAGAAGATCAAAAAGCTGGTGCCCCGCCTCATGACGGATCGTTTCCATCGTGCGGTCCCGCGCCCAGCTCTCCACACGCATCCTGTCCGCCTCAAACTTGAACTGGATCTTCTCCAGAAAATCGTAAGCGGCCCATTTCCCCGCCGAATCGGTGCTGGAATAAAGTTCCACCTGCGTTTTAACATCGCCGATCTTCTGTTCGACATATTCCGCCCGGGCGAGACGGAAGCGGACCATATCAACTTCTTTCATGTTAAAAAGAGCCAGATATTTTTTGTCCGGAAGATAAAAGCCGGCCATGTTCGTTCCCTTCGGAAGCCCGGCATATTTTAAAAAATCGTCATAAGACCCGAAGATCACGACGCCGAGCGCGGGAGCCGGCTTGTCCGTATCGATCAACTCCAGGAACTTCATGGAGAAATCCGAACAGAATTGTCGCAGGGCCCGAAAATAGAGGACCAGGTCTGAGGATTCAACGGTCGAGACAATGTAATAAGGCGGCTCCTTAAACGCATACTTGAGATTAAGATCGCGAAGCTGTTTAAAATCTTTATCCAGCTGACGATCGGGCGGGGGCGGCCAGAGTTCGACTTTTTCAACTTTGGCGGCGTCAAATCCGAAGGAGATGTTCCCGCCTTCCTCAAGAGCCTGCTTCAAATAAAAAGTGGCCCCTTCCCTCGAAACTTTATTCCCTGAAGCAACGCGTCCATCCTTGAGGTAGATCCTTGGATAAGGCGCGTCTTGTTCGGAAGGGGCATAAACGGGTTGGATACCATCCGCGGTTTTAACCAGCGCTTCCCCGCGCCGGACTTGGGCAACATCTGCCGCGGGAAATCCGATCTCACCGCCCTGGATGCGGATCGTGACGCGATTCTCATTTTCTTCGACGATCACGCCCTGGACCATACTGCCATTCTTGAGAACGAGTGTGTCTTGAGCTTTTTCCTGTGCAAGCCCCCCCGAAGGATCTTTCCCTTTGCAAGAGGCGAACAGGGCCAACCCGCATAACAAGACCACTATTA
>CAZGCC010000127.1:0-4119 GCA_964524195.1 uncultured bacterium
CCACCGTTGATAGCTATCGCGATGTTTTTTGCTTTTCAGAATTTCGAAAGCCCGGACGATCTTCTGAGATTCAGAAACATCTGTTTTCCGGATCTCGGACCGTTGGCTCGGAAACGCGGCCTCATTCTTCCCGTCCTTCTTGGCCACAAGTAAAGCTGACAATCCATTCCCTCTCGCCCCTTCGGCCTTGATCTCGGCTCCATCTTGTAACCGCATCAAGCTGTCCTTGCCATTCCCCCAGAGAAAAATATCCTGTGCTTTGTATTTTTGGATAAGAGTCCGCGCGAGATCCTCAAGACTTGTCCCCTGATAGTGCGTGATCCCCGGCACCACCCCGGCAAGTATCTTTCCATCTTGGGACAATCCAAAAAAACTATGCGGATGCGTTCCGGAAAAAAGCTTGATCCACAGCATGTTTTTTTCCGGATCAATGAGATATTCGCCTTTCCCGAGAGTTTCGGGGTTCTCTTTTTTGCCTGTCATATCCGAATAACCCCACTCCTTGAAAACCTCCGTTCTCTCTAATTCAGAGATCCCAAGGTTCTCAAGCGGCTTGAGGCTGAATTCAACGGCCTTCCCCTGCAACGCCTGTTTAATTTTTTTCGGCTCCCGAAGCTCCCCGGCTCCGTCACTGAATCCGGGGTGGATCTGACGAACACCGTGAGTGAACATAGGAAAACGGAAAACATGGCGAAGGTCATCAAATTGACCCGAAGTCTCATCGAGATTTTGCCGGCCGTTTTTGACGATATGTTGTCCGAAAATTCCGTATTTGACCTTGAACGGAAGGCGTTCACCTTGCACATCGAAGAGCCCTCTCTCACCATTGCCGTCCACGAAACGGAGAGGCATGACCTCCGTCGTCCCGTCTTCTTTCACGACAAGCATGTCATATAAGCGATCCTTCAACGGGTCCTGGCTATAATAGAAACGTTTGTCATCCACGATCCCAACGAACCAGTCATTCCAGCCAAGATTCCCGTTCGGAAGCACGGCAACAGCTTCTCCCTTGTCCAGGTCCGACGCAAAATCCGCAGCATTTTTTTTATAAGCTGTAAAATTACGCGCTTCCTCAAAAGAAAGCGGCTTTTCATTCACGAACATTTGATTATTCACCCGGTCGAATTGAAACCGGCTGGCTCCGGAAGGAAGAAAAGCTTCGGCTTGGACCTTGAACTGGATCTCATGGTCTCTGGTATCGAAAGTCTTAACCTGAGGCTCAAGATCTAAAAAGGAACGCATCTCCGACCGGTCAAAGCGGAAAACGGAACTTGAGAGAAGCTTCCAGGTATGCTCATCCTGACGAAGGCTCTGCAAAAGAGCGGAACTATCAGGCCATTCTGCTTGGGGCTTGGGAATAAAGATCCTTGCCTTAAGATTCTCCGATACATGGCGCGACACCCTGCTGTCTTCTTTTATAAGATCGAGCATCATATAATCCTGGAAGATGGCGGGGAGCTGATCGTCGGAGAAAAAGTTCCGCTCCCTCTGGTCGATCAGCTCCCACCCTTCTTCTGAAACATCCAGGATCATTTCAAGATATTTATGGATCATCGATCGAAGAAACGCCTCTTCTTTGCGAAGTTTATGCCCTGAGAAAAACCGTTTCCACCCGCGCTCATTTCCAAGACGAATGAGCCTCTCCGTCATTTTATCTGCCATCATAAGAATAAACCCATAGACATCGGTTTTCGAATCCTTGATGATAACATTCTGAAGATCCGGCTTTCTCGCTTGAAATCCGGATGTCCCATCCATGACCTCCGCATGATTAAGCGAGCTGATCCCGAAATCGATCCATTGTGTTTTCAGAAGAACGGGATCCAAAAGAATATTGCGTAGCTTGACATCGTTATGAACGAACCCGTTCGCGTGCAGAGCGCTGAGGCCTTCAGCAGCGTCCACCAATATCACAAAAAGTTCGTGGGCTGACCGAAACAAGGTGTCGGCCAATACCTCCGAAAAAGCGCTCGTTTGCCTCATGACCCAAGGCCTTCCATCTTGAAGGATGCCGGCTTTTGAGATCGTGGGGAAATGTGGGTCCCGGGTTTTCTGCTGGACTTTCCAGAGAGTTTTGACTTCATTCAATAGCATCCTCCTCATTCCTTCCGAAGAGAAACCGCTGCGCGGGAACCCGGCGATCTTGATCACAAAGACTTTTTTCTCCTGGGAACCAACGGGCAAAGGAATCTCAAAAACGGTTGCATCCTCGCTGCCATATTGAAGCGAGGAGGCTTTGATTCCATCTTTTGTCCTGACAAGAGCACGGTCCCGAAGAACGGGATCCTCCTGTCCTTCCCGGAACACCCAAGGAACATCTTGATATCGCCACAATTCATCCGTTACGATACCAGCGGCTTCGCCGAGTTCTTTTTTAAGGTTCTCGACAAGTTTTAGCCTTTCGCCTTCCTCTAGCGCCTCCCGAGCAGCGCTCGGCGTATTAGACGCCAACCTCATCTCCTCCCTAGCAGGAGCTTGGGGAATTGCCTTAGGATCCAATTCTTGAATCGGTAGAAAATCCGTTGAACGAACCTCAGAACGCTTTTTCAGTTCGCCAGCAGAGGCTTCACGAACATGATAGTTGATAAAATTTTCCCGTATTTCCTCTTCTGAAAAAGGAAAGGTCATTTCAAATGCCGGATTTTCTCCGTCTTTGATATCCTCCCCAAAGAGATCCTGACCCGTCTCAGAATCTTTAAAATCCGATTCCTGAAAACCGTGCTCCTTAAAATAATCCGCGATCACATCCCCCACATGCTCTCTCAGGCCTTTCTCCACATAATTGTTGGTATCATCCAGATACCCCGTAAAAGCATCGGCCTGGTCGATACCGCCCGAAAGATCCCCAAAATCAAAAATGAAAACCTTCCCGGTCTGGGGATCAACGCCATAATTGGCGAGTGTCCCTCCATAGTCCGCATCCACAACTCCGCGACGGAACATCTCTACAACAACCTTCTTAAAATCCTCCATCAGTCTCTGAGCTTGTTCCTGTTTCTCCTCCGCCTCTAACCGAACCAGTTGTTCCAAAAGAGGAACGATCTTTTTTTGGACTATGGCAATGTCCGTCTTCTGCACGCCTTTCCCCTCGAGCCAAAACGCAAACTCTTTTTGATCCGTATCGAGCGAGTTAACGACAAAAGTCGGGACCGCTAGTCCGTTCAGCCGTCGTTTCGCGAGATAGTGAAAAGCGTCGAGCCAATCTACGCGGACCGTGTTCTTTTTTTCTTTGTCAAAGTAGGTCTTGATGATGTAGTCAAACTCGTCGTTCAGATAAGCTACAAGAAAACGCCCGCTATTTCCGCGTCGCAATCGCTTATTCACCGGCTTGGCTTCAAGTGGCTGATGTTGTTGCAAGAAACTATCTACCGCCGCATTCAGGAAAGAACCGTGGATCAGCTTGGGATCTTCCGCATCAACAATACCGGCTTCAACAAGAATCCTTCTCCTTTCACCGATATTCTGCGCTGCTTTCAACTCCGAAATAACCCCTTCCGGAAGACCCGGCAAAGCTTCTTTCACCGCCGTCAAACTGTTCTTCCAGTTACCCGTCCGGATCTCGGAACGGGACAAAGCTTTCAGGGATGCCGTGAACTCGCTTACATAGTTCACCGGCTTGCCATCTACGATAGCTTTCTCAGGAGCTTCGATCGGGGTCGAAGTGGCCGCATTGATCAAAAGCGCGGGAATGGAATAGGCGCCTAAAAGGCGGAATATCTCGTGAAGTTTCCGGGAGATCTCTCCTGCCAGAGGATAGTATTCCACAGTACCGAGAACGCCCGTGGATGCAAAATAATCGAGATCGAAGGAAAGAAGAACCCCCTTAGAAAGTTTTTTCCGATAAATCTCGAGGATCCTTCTAAGATTGCTCCCGAGAGCCGTAAAGGATTGCCTCTCTTGCCCCATGGGAACTTGCCGGCCGGCGGGATAAATCCAGAAAATGTCATTTACAAGACCGCTTCGCAAAAGATGGGGAATCCAGTTATTTGAAGCAACATCCTGAGCCCCTCCGATCCTGGCAGTATCACTGTGCTGGTCAAAGAAAACCAGGGGTAAGCCAAGAGGAAGATGTCCTTTTTCAAATTCGCGTAAAATTTGAAAATAAGCGTATTTATGCTC
>CAZGCC010000128.1:0-640 GCA_964524195.1 uncultured bacterium
TAATGATCGCATTCGCAGGATCATCGACTTTAAAAAAGATGACCCCATTGATCTTCACCGGAACGTTATCCCGGGTGATGACCTGCTGGGATGGAATATCCATGGTAAGAACCCGCATATCGATCTTCCGCACTTCTTCAATGACCGGGATAATGAAGAACAGTCCCGGCCCCGTGATGCGGCTGTATTTCCCGAGCTGGAACACCACGCCTTTTTCCCATTGCGCGGCCATTTGAACTCCGGAAGCAATGACCATGGAGACAAAGAACCAGACCATGCCCAAGAATCCCCCGAGGGCCCGGTTCGCCATAAAAATAGGCGCGTCCACAAGAAAACCAACGATGAGAAGCGCGAAGAAAATGAGCCCTGAAATCGGATTATTCATGGGAGCCCTCCGTGTTGGGGTTGCAAAATCCCTGCGGCCCGCGGAATGGGGCAAGGACTCATTGTTCGTCAGAGATTCGACTAGATCGATGAAACCAGGTTCTTTTTCCATACAACAGTTTCCCGTGATCCAAAACAAACTCCTGGAAAACTCTAACCCCTGAGTTGGGATTATGACAAGCCGCAGAAGTGCAATGGAATATCCCCTTTAACCTCAGGCTATAATGACCTCACCCTTTCGGCTGTACCACTTCAA
>CAZGCC010000128.1:738-4095 GCA_964524195.1 uncultured bacterium
TTGATTATACTCCCTAAAAACAAACCTGTCCGATTCGTCGCTGGGTGGAAAAAAACCCGGCAACTTTCGCCACAGGACTGTTTCAGAACTTCGGTTGTGCAATGATCCGCCGAACATCCAAGAGTCACCTGCAGAAGAAACTGCCGGCTTCGGCCGGCGGCCGTATCACAGGTTCAATGATCGCCATCTAGATTATGCCTTCCCTGTTGATTCAACTTGTTCCGGCCTACCCGGCATCATTATGCAACGACCGGTGATGGAGCTTCAGCCACCGTTTGGCCTGGAGAAAATCAGGCGTAAGCGCCTTCACTTTTTGCCAGAACCTCTTCGAATGGTTCAGTTCTTCGAGGTGGACGACTTCATGGACCACGACATAATCCACCACATCCCGCGGCGCCATCACCAGCCGCCAGCTAAAATTCAAAACCCCCTTGGAACTGCAGGATCCCCAGCGCTTGCTAGCGTTCGAGATCCCGATCCTGGAGTAACGGGCCCCGGTCATTGCGGTATAATGTCGGACCCGGGCATTCAAAAGCTCCACCGCCTGTTCCCGGTACCAATCGCGAAAAAGCCACTTGGCCAGAGACATACATCCCTCGCGTAGGAAAAATCCTTTTTCATTAAAGACCAGCGGGCCATAGGCCCCTGAAACCACAAAGAGTTCATACTCCTCCCCAAGATACGGGAATTTTTCTCCACCGGCGAATGCCTTCGGAACTATGGGAAGATAGTTTTCACGCGCAAAACGCTGTTTGCGGACGATCCACGGAAGCTTTTGCCGGACCGCCTCATGGATCGTCTCGAGCGGCATCTTGTGGGGAACCCGAACGATCAGGTGGGCATCGGGCGTGATCTGTAGCCCCACCGTCCTGCGCCTCGAGCGGATGATCTTATGAATGGAATGCAGCTCCACGGGATATCTACTCTCCTGCAATTTAT
Source organism: uncultured bacterium (assembly GCA_964524195.1). GTDB lineage: Bacteria > Omnitrophota > Omnitrophia > Omnitrophales > Aquincolibacteriaceae > Aquincolibacterium. The sequence continues at coordinate 1,678 of CAZGCC010000128.1, forward strand.
TATGAGGAACCGTTCTACGATTTTGACAGCAATTGCCGGAAACGGGAGAGGCTGTTGAAAGGGATATTCACAGCGAGCTTGTTCACAAGCCAAGCAGGAATATGCCCGCCGACCTCGCTGTGCTGCTGGTAATACATTTCCGTACGGCCACCCGCGAGCGGAGTGAAACGCCAGAGACCTTTGAGATAAGGCATACGGACCTTGCCGTCCTGTTCTGGATAAACTTCAGATAAAGACGAGGTCCTGTACTCCACGGTTCCGGTGGCGAGGTCTTTGGAACGGACACGGCGGAAAACCAGGTCCCTGTCTTTTACCGGCCAGGGCATCGAAATCACAAAATAGAGAACCTTATCCTCGGATCGGACAGGAACGTCCAGCTCCTGCCGAAGCCGTACTGGATTATTGGAATCCAGTGCCGGGGTGCTCGCCTTGATCAGCCGGGCCTCCGAGCATTTATGGAACCATTCCGGCATCCGTCGGTCTTCTTCGAACAAACGGACCACCGACTCCAAACCCGTGTTCAAAACGACCGTCCCTTTATATTCTAGGATCGACGAGCCCTCAACCTTGCGGACATCCACCCGTATCCCGTTTTCATTCTTTTTTAATTCCCACGAATGCTCTGCTGCTACAGCAGGAGAAGCAACGGCCGTAAGCAGCCCGGCCGAAACAACTAACGATAATATTAAAGTCGAAATGCGTTTTGTCATTCGGTTATTCCTCATCATCCTCGCCCCACCAGATCTTTTCCATCCTGGGCGCATCTCTGAGATGGCTGTTCACATGATCCAGGTCAAACGCCTCCGGATCAAATTTGTAACCAATCCACTCGATCATGGACTCGTGTTCCGAATGCTTGGGATCCCGGATAGCTTCGAGAAACTCCTCATAGCCGCCGATACCGCCACAATCATCCGGCGGGCTCTTCCGGGCACCGCCAATGCATTTAGGATATCGCTGACCCATTACCGGATCTAAGACATCTTCCAATTCAACAGCATGCATCCAGCCATCGCCGAAGTCATATTCAAAAACGAATGACTTAAGCTTGTCTTGGTCAAAACTATCGAGCAGTACCTCTCGCTCATCAATAGGCTCCATGTCCGTATCAAATTCATCACTGGGCATGCCATAGAACTTCCCATCGATTTCGAATTGTCGCAAATGACCGCCGCTCCAGCCCATGGCGAGCAGAATGGTTGATGAAAGACGGTGAAGCGAAATATCGCTTCGCACATGAATTCTCCTCCAAATAGGCGGGGCTATATCCTTGAGAGTAACTTTTAATTGGTAGATTTTTTTCGATTGGTTTTTCATGTTTTTCTTCAGCGCAAATCTCGCATTTGATTCATTTTGCGAGATTCAGCGCCAGAACTTTTCCATCTTAGCAACATTACTGAGATCGCAGTTCACGGCATCTAAACAGAACGCTTCCGGATCAAAGGAACCCCCGATCCACTCGGCCATGGCTTTGTGTTCCGGATGCTTGGGGTCCCGGATCGCATTAAGAAATTCCTCGTAACCGGGTACCCCGCCGCAATCGTCCGGCGGGCAGTTCCGGGCGCCGCTAATACAAAAAGGATATTTTTGCCCCTTTGTCGGCTCCAGGATTTCCTCCAGTTGGACCGCATGCCGCCATCCGTCGCCGAAATCATATTCGAACGTGAACGACTCCAGCGCCCCTTGATTCAGATCATCGAGCCGGAAGTCGCGCTCATCGATCATGTCATCATCATCCGAATCAAAATCGTCGTCAGGGATCCCGTAGGATTTCCCATCGATCTCGAACTGATGCAAATGCCCGCCGCTCCAGCCCATTGCGAGCAGGATCGTGGACGAAAGCCGGTGTAGCGAAATATCACCCCGCACGTGAATTCGTCTCCAAATGGGCGGCTTGATTTCCTCTAGCACGACTCCGAATTGATAAATCTTTTTCGTTTGTTTCTTCATGACTTTCTTCCGGATCGCGCCCCCCTCTATAACCCGCGCTACCTTATGCCCACAGGTCGCACAGAATCCTCTGAGAACAATGTCTTTGCCTGCCTTCTCCATAGCAAAATCACAAATGGTCACCGGCTTAGAACAGTCAGGGCACCAGACATTACCGAGAAGCAAGCTTCTTTTATCGGCCGGAATGGCCATCCAATGCTTCAGCGCAGTTTGGGAAGAATTTTTTTCCATACAGAGCCCTATAAACGGCTACGCGTTTCTTTAGGATTTTTGCGTTGTCAGAACAGGAGGAGGCGCAATAAGATCCGAACGGTCAGGCCGCCCGGAGGTTTCCCGACGCGAACTTATGGATGATGCTGGCAACCAGCGTCTGATAAGGAAGCCCCTCTTCCGCGGCCCTCGTCTTGATACGGTCCATATCCGCTTTTGAGATCCGGATGTTCATTCTTTGGTCTTTCCGGAACGTAT
>CAZGCC010000129.1:0-4080 GCA_964524195.1 uncultured bacterium
AGACTTCACGGTCCTGATCAAAGGATCCGATTCGCAAAGAGCGTAAGGGGGGGGAGGGAGCCATGGGACAATTCGAATATACGATGGGGAAAGAAGTGGGCTTGAAAGCCGAGCAGGAGAAGACGCTGGCAACGCCCAAGCTTCCGGCGAATCTGATCCTGAAATTCATGTTCTGGCAGTTTGATGTGCTTTACGGAAAAGCGCGGTCGCTTCCGAAAGTGCTGGTGCTTGAGATCCTTGCCCGTTATCCCTACTGGGCCTGGGAGAACGGCGCTTACCACTATTTGTCAAAACTCTATAGCGGCACAAAAAAAGTTTCTTCGGAAAAAGTCGAGATCGCGCTCCGTCATATCCGGATGGGCCGCGAGTCTCAGGATAACGAACAGTGGCATATGCTGCTTTGGGCGGATCTTTGCCATCAAATGGGGATCAAGCTCTGCTGGATCCGGCATTTTGTGATGCCCAAGGCCATGACACTTGTTTATTTTTGCATCACCCGCGTGATGTACTGGCTCAATCCCGTTTGGTCGTTTGCGATGAACGCCGCGTTCGAATCCCACGCCGAACATGAGTACATGCTTTATGCCCAGGAACACCCCGAGTTCGAGAACACGCTCGTAGATTCTGTGTGGTTTAAATATTATCCCAGGCAGAAAACTCTGGCGGATCTGGTACGGCGTGTGGGTCTGGACGAGCGCGATCACATGAATCATTCGCTCGAAGAGATCGAACGCCTGAAACGGTAGCGGTTCCAGAACGCCAACGAAGTCCCGTCCGGTATATTTCCCGCAAATCTTCTTTAAGCTCTGCCTCCAGGAAGTCGATGATTTGGATACAGGCGCATAGGTGCGCATAGCGACCCAGGAGATCCTCAGTGAAATTTTTTTTAAGATCAAAAAATTCCAGGCAGGCCTTTACTCTGGTGGAGATCCTTATCGTTGTCGCGATCATGGGGCTTTTGGTTGCGACGGCGGTTCCGAGTTTTATCCGTGTGAGGATCAACGCCAACGAAGATGTGATCCGGTCGAACTTGCGGACCTTCAGCACTTCCAATGAATCCTATCGCGCGCTTCAGAACCCGCCGGTCTATTCACCGGATATTCCCACGCTGATCAATGAACGGTATCTTGATCAAACCTGGCTTAATCCCGGCAACAAGCACGGCTACAGCTTTGTTTACATGCGGGACGGGACCGGGGCTTTATATTCGCTGGAGGCCGATGTCCTGACACCGAATGTGACCGGAACCAATTATTATTGCGTGGATCAGACCGGGATCATTGTTTCAGGACCTGCGGCGGGGCTTGGCACCGCGGCCGGATGCTCCGGGGGAACTCCCATCGGGGCTTAATGCCCGGCGTGGAAATCAGGATCGACCGTATAATTTTTCCGGTCAGGCTGTGGCAGTTTCAGATCCGGGAAGCGTTCCGCAATGGACTGGTGGAATAAAAGATCAAGATGGCCGTTGTCTTCCGGTGAAGATCCCATCACTTCCTTCCAGACGGTCTTGTTCTCCATGCAGAAATAAACAAAAACATTTTTCCACCGTTTCCGGATCTCTCCATAAATGAAACGGTAAAGTTTGACCCGCTCCGGGAGGAAGTAACGCATCTTTCCATCCAATCCTTTGACGAACTCCGCTGTGGTGATGGCTGTTTTGGGGAACCGTTCTTCGATGATCTTTTTAAGCGGCGTCGGGAACCTCAAACTGCCGAGACTGATCCACGCCACTTCGCTTTCCGGGATCTTTCGGGTCAATTTCTGGATGAGAGCGGCGTATTTTTCTTTCCAGCCTGGAAGCGTGAGAAGAGGATCAAAGTGAAAGCCAAGGCGGTAACCCTTCTCGATGGCCTCGGAGGCGGCATTCAAACGATCCTCAAGCGAAGCGCTTTTGAATTCCTGGGTCCGGATAAAATCTTCAGGGTTCAGAGACCATGAGATCAGGACATTCCGTTTCGGGATCTTGGGGAGATGTCCGACCAAATCCGTCTTTGTTTTGATCTCGAGGATCAACCTTTTCTTGAGGGCTTGCTGGATCAAGTGTTCATTGAAGTGGGTCACTGTGTCGAATGCCAGGCTGTCGGTGAGTTCTCCGGTGCCCATCCGGAAAAGACGTCCCGGACGGCTTGCGATGAGTTTGTCGATCTCCCGGAGGATGGGTTGAATGTTCGTGTAGACCGTGATCAGGGGAACGGTCAGATAGTTTTGAAGAATGCAATAAGTGCAATCCAGAGGGCAGTGGGTCTGGGCATTAATGGTCCAATAGCGGCAGCAGAGATAATCCGCGCCGGTGCCAGGGCAGGGTTTCAGGAAATCGCCCTTAAAGCGGGTGAGCCAGAGTTGTTTCTTTCCGGCCGTGAGGGGTATCTTTCCGACATTTTCAAGGAAGGTTTCTTTATCCGTGATGATCGTGACCGGGACGCCTTTAAGCTCGCGGAGGATGCGGCGGGTGAGCGGCGCATTTTTAACCGCTCGATCAAGAAAAATGCGCTCTATGTTTTCAGATTTTTTCAGGGACATGCCCTCATGGTAACTGCTCCATTCGGGCTTGAGAAGAGAAAAATATTTTCCGCTATGGTATGATTACCGAAATCTTATGCGCATCCAATTTTCTTTGGGCTGGCTCAAGCCCTCTCAACCGGTTGTGAAAGCGTTCAAATCCAAAGCGGCGCATTCTCTTTTCTCCGATTATGCCGCCCGGATCTCTCATTATGCGCCGTGTAGCACGGGGGCATGTCCTTCTAGGACAAAATCCTGTATTTGGGTGTGTGAGAGAGAAAAGGGGAGCCGCACGCTAAGCTCCGAGGTGTTAGCGCAGGAACTTCAAAAATGCATGAATGGAGGGATCCAGGAACTCCAGATCGTGATCGGCGGTCCGGATGGATTTACCCCGCAAGAGCTCAAAGAAATGGCTCCGGCTCTCCGCTGGAGTTTTGGCCCCATGACCCTGCCCCACGAACTTGCCGCAGTAGTTGCCGCGGAGCAGATCTACCGCGCTCTCACGATCCTTCATCACCAGCCCTATCACTCCAAGCATTGAATTGAATGTAGGGGCGAGAGTGGTGTTGCTTTCTCTAATACTCCCTCAAACTCTCCTTGAGAATATTTGAAATATGGCGTTCTGCAGTCATTTCGATTTTTCAAAACTTACTTGTTCGGATCGAGTATTTTTCTTGCTCTTACCGCTAGATAAACAATAGCGTTTTTTTTGATCCAGAAATAGTTCTCTTGGGGGCTACACATTTGTTGCTGGCTCCACTTTAGCCATCTTGTTTTTTTGACTTCCTTTTTTAATCTGATTTTTTGTATTGAGAGATATGTTTCTAAAACATGAAAGTATCCATATAGAGGCTGTTTTCATTCGAAAAATCTTCAAAGATGAGCTTAGATAGCTTTTGCTATAAACGCTAGTTTTTGCTATGAGCTATTTTGGGTAATGCTATTGAACTGGGTTAACCCTGGTGTTACTTGTTTGGAGAAAGGGTTAAGGTTTTGAATAAGGTCAGGAGGTTATAGTGATGATGGCAAAAAAGAAAATCATCGCGATTTTTATCGCAGTCAGTTTTTCATTCTTACAGGTTGTCCCTGCAAGCTTTGCGGGATCGTCCCCCGACCCCATTTTTCAAGATGACAGGGTGAAGATGCCCGCTACGAGTGCGCTTGATTCTGAAAATCCTGCAGCGGACATTACGAAAAAACCTGTTTCTGTGCAGCGGAAGCCAGGAGATTTTTCAAGCGGTACTGATTTTCTGCTCCAAGGTCCTTTGTCCCCGATTACGCGTGAATCCTTATTAGAGTTGGGACAGCCTATAGATCATGATCCTGTCATAATGCCAGTTGAAAAACGACCAGCTATAGATGTGTTCACACCTCATCCAAATCCGGTTGTGATCCCTCCTCAGGATACGATTGTTGTTCCGGAACAGTATTTTGATGACGAAGGTCGAATTATCAAAGAAATACGAGCGGACGGATCGACTGTGGAATATCTTTATGGAGATGTTGATTTGCTTGGGAATGGCTACATGCAGAAAACAATTATTGAGGCTATTTTTACACGCCCGGATGGAAAGCAAGTGA
>CAZGCC010000130.1:0-4054 GCA_964524195.1 uncultured bacterium
CTGCCGTCCGTTCCCACAATTTGCAAGATAGCTAAAGCGTTGAATATTCATCCTTTTCAGCTCCTGAAATAGCTTTTTCTTCCCTTCCAATCGGCGGCCCCTTGTGCCTTTAAAGAGGCCGGTGCATAAGTAGCATGAACACTCGTCACAGGGCTGTTTATTTGAAAGTGTGCCGTGCCTCTCTTGTAACCGATCATACCTTCTTCCATAAACAGCCGCGTTTCGTCTCTTATCCAAGACATACCCGTTAGTTTAATTTTTGGCAAGGGAATTTAAAACCAATAATGAGAAACTTCTATCCATAATAGACGAATCTCTATTCCGATGATTATCTGGCACATCAGATGATCTTCTGACGTCGTAGGAACTTTGAGATGCGCCATTTTTGTTCTTCCGTCAGATCGGCTGATCCCCTCTCGACATCGGCGATCTCTTTGCACGTAACGCCAGTCCGTTCAAAGAGCTCGATCCTAGTAATTCCCCGCTCTTTGCGGCGCTGAAGAAGATTCTCGCCGTATTCTATTATGATCCGGTGACGGGTTATTCTCCTTGCTTCTTCCATAGGCATTTCGCTTATTTCCATCATAGTTCCTCCCTTAGCATGTTTCCAGCCGGTCACCAAGTTCCGCTTCGATCATCCTCACATGTTTGCGGTAACAGGCGAACCAGCGATACAACGCCGCGCAGCGTCTTACAAATTTTTTGATAGGTCTTCTTTGAATTCTCATTTTCATCCCCTTTACATATTTGAATTTAGATGTAATCCAAAAACGTCGTATATGCCTTGAATAAAACAGAAGGCTCTTTCCCTCTGATCAAGCCGGACGTTGGGCAGCTTCCGCAAGAACCGTCCTAACCACAAGAACACCCTCCGATACTGTTTCTGCTTTGTATCTGCGAGCATATGATGAAAAAGATCATCCAGGAAAAAACACATGCCGCTGATCATTTCGGGATCCGGATTATGCCGTTGGGCCTGGATCAGAAAAGTAAGGACCGCCATCTTGTTGTTGAAGTAGCCCACGAACAGCTTCCCAAGCATTTGTTCCTCCTCAACAAGATAGCGATCCCGCAGGTCCCGGATTGCCGTCCCTTTTACCTGCCCCTGCTTGTCTACAATCACTGGATTCTTTAACATTTCGTTGTCCTCTACTCAGATACTTAGCATTTCCATGTTGTATAGGCAAGTGCAAGTCGAAAAGTGCTTTAAAAACAACTTTTGGTCATCTTGCAAAACATAATAAGCTGTGTTATGCTTCTATATAGATAAAGGAACTCATTGTATCGTTTAAAAAACATTTTGGAGGGATCGTCATGTACGACGAGATTGGAAAAGATCTTAAGTCCCAGAATAAGGGCAACCGCCCAGTCCGCGCGCCGCATTGGGGCAAAGCAATCAAATCGCTACTGGTTCAAAAATCGGATTCCGAGCATCCCCTCCCCGTCAGCTGGCTTGCTAAAAAGACCGGCATCAATGAGAAGAACCTACACAACATCATTGCCGGCCGAGTGCGGGACCCGTCTTCGGACAAGCTTGTCATGGTCTCAGACGCTTTCGGAATATCGCTCGCTGAGCTCGCAACGCGAGCAATGGCCGAGAATCCCGGGAGTCTCTTCGTCTGCGGTTATGGGGAGCGCGGATTTATCGATTATCCTCAGCATGGCTTCACGATCCAGACCCTCAGCCCTCAATCGAAAAGCCAGCGGGATTTTTTCTTTGGAAGGATGACGATTAAACCGTTCAAGGAGATCAGGAAGTGGCAGTTCCGGGATAATTCAAGCGTGGCGATCTTTGTGGAGTCGGGAACGCTTGAGATGACTTACGGGGACCAGAAACGGGAAGTTCACTCGAACGAATCAGTCTATTTCGACGCCGGCGTTCCGCACAAGCTTAAGAACATCGACTCTATTGAGGCGAAACTTTTTATTGTAACTAGCCCAGCCCTATTCTAAAAATCCAATGGTTGGCTAGGCTGATCCTGATTACCTTCTTTTCTTTAAATCGAAATAAGGGCTTCCCCGGCTCTGTCCTAGGCTTTCTTCCGCAAAAGCTTGTGACTGACACATATCTTCTTAAGAACCTCAACTAAGGTTTCAAGATCAGTCGGCTTCGAAAAAAATTTGTATCCGAGTTTTTTGGCTCGATCTGCTTGCCCCGGATCAGCAACGCTTGTATAGATCACGAAGTCCTTCGGCGAATGCCCTTCCCCAGCTTTGAATCGCTCGATCAGTTCATCACCCCACATATGCGGCATCTTGATATCAATGATCCCGATATCGGGTTCGAATTCACGAGAGATTCTTAACGCGTCATCACCTGAAAGCGCCCATTTCACTTCGAAATGAGCGTCTCCGATGTCTTCTGCAAGAGCAGTCCCTAACAATTCACAGACATCCAGCTCATCATCCACGACAAGTATCTTTGCACAAGGCTCATAGCCCGGGTCGATCTCCACTTCAGCTTTGTCCTCGTTCTTTCGCTCGATCACATGCTCCATCCGATCATAGAGATCTTTCAAGCTGTAAGGCTTCCGAATAAAAGCTTCTATTCCAAGCTTTTCACACGCCCCTTGCTCGTCATGAAGCGCTGTGAGAATGATCACGGGAAGATCAGGTTGATGCTTGCGAATGGACTTCAAAACTTCAACGCCGCCCATGCCGGGCATATAAAGGTCGAGAACAACAAGATCCAGCTTTGCGCCGCACTCCTCAACGATCTTGAGAGCCTCCAACCCGCTTCCTGCGGTCAGGCTGTCATATCCGAATGACTGACAAGTTTTTGAAATGAAAAAGAGCGTATCCGCTTCATCATCAACGATCAGTATCGTTCCCTTGGGCTTTGGAATGTCTACCATGCTTCCTCCGTTTACTTTCCTGTGTATTTCTCGATAATGTTAATAAGGTCTTGAAGCCCAACGGGTTTGTGCAGGCACATTACTGCGCCGTATTTAATCGCATCTTCATCAATCTGAACGTCATTGAACCCCGTAAAGATAACGATCTTGAGGCTGGGCTTCAGCGCTTTCACCTGCCGCAAAACTTCCATGCCTTTCAACCCACCCAAACGGACGTCCACAAAGGAAAGATCCGGCTCATTATCGAGAATGAGTTGAAGCCCCACTTTTCCGTCTTCGGCCGTATAAACCTCATGACCAAGTTCGGTGAAAACATTTTTGACTGTTCCGAGCATGTCTGGCTCATCGTCGACAAAAACGATCTTTGCCATATCAACCCCCTTCGGCGGAAGGCAGATAAATGTAAAACGCTGTCCCTTTGCCGTACTCCGACTCAACTTTAATGCGCCCCTGATGAGCATCGACCATTCGCCTTATGATGTAAAGTCCGAGCCCTGTCCCTTTAATCGCGGTCGCCTTCATCGTAAAGAACGGGACGAATATCTTTTTCTGCGTCTCATCATCCATTCCGATACCATTCTCTCGGACCGTGATCAAAACATGCGGCTTACCATTCAACTCAGAGTTCTCCGCTTTCAAAAAAATAGCGTCTTTCTGCGGTTCAGCAGGACGCTGAAGATTCCCGAGCTGAAAAACCTCTTCTTTCATCTTGATTGCATCAGCGGCATTATCCAGCAGATTAAAGAGAACTTCTTCAACCTCGCTAAAATTACCCTTGATCTGATTAAGATCATTTGCTATTTCCATTTGGAACCCGATCTCGCGAAGATCATGCTTGCACTCCCACAATCTCACGCTGCTTTCGATAGCTTCTTTGACATCCATCAGCTTAAATCCCTGCGCAAGGCGACTAAAATCGAGAAGTCGCTTAACGATTTCGCCCCCGTGCTCCGCATTTTTTGCGATTCTCTGACAGGTATCAGTAAGCGCTGAGGCTATTGCTTTTATCGTTTCAGAATTGCTTGCCTCTGGGCATTTCGCGAGTCTTCGAAGCTCCACCATAAGAGCCGATTCCGCACCAAGCTTAATCACATTAAAACGATTGTTAACCTGATGACCGATGCCGGAGGCCATGGTCCCGAGATCAGCCATTTTTGCCGCCTGGAAGAAATGCGCCTGTTGATGTTCAAATTCCGTCA
>CAZGCC010000131.1:0-4034 GCA_964524195.1 uncultured bacterium
AAAATCGGACAAACCTCCTTGCGAGGATATGCGAGAGATGGTCTCTCACAAGCACGATTTGCCCTCCAACACAATCTACCGCGGAGGGCCCAATGAAAAGACAACGAGTCAAATATTTTTCCCCTGAAGAAAAAAGAAAGCTTCTGGATGTCATTCAGAAGCATTACCCCAATAAACTTGCCCACCGTTCCGGGTTCATGTACAAGCTGATGTTCTCGACCGGCCTGCGGCTGGCTGAAACCATTCATTTGAACATCGGCGACCTGAAGGATAGATCGATTCTGGTCGTGATCGGAAAGGGAAATTCCGCTTTCTCTGGCGATCCGGGAGGAGATTCTCCGGTTTCTTGACTGGAAGAGAATGAACGACGAAGATGTTTCCCACGAAGCGCCCATTTTTATTTCACGGAAACACAGGCGCATCGGATCGCGTGGCGTTCAGCATGATCTTGAAAAGTGGGTCAGGCTCGCCGGGCTGGAGGGGCGATATTCCCCGCACGCTCTTCGCCATACGGTTGGATTTGATCTCATCCGTGGAACTAACAATATCAGGAAGGTTCAGGAATTCCTTGGCCACCGTTCTATCTCCACGACGCAGCTCTATACGCATATCACTAAGGACGAACTCCGCGAATGCGCCGAGCTATTGGTTTGTGATTCGAGCGACGGTTATTTGGAGTACTCCTACAATTAAACGAGGATAGTTTTCGTGGTGAGTTGGTTACAAAATGTAACCATCCGAAGCTGGAGGCCGCCCACGCCAAAAGGCATCTGACCGGATGTCGCTATGTCTGAAATCCTTCTGTGCGCAGTGCGTTTCCAGCCCTAAAGCCGAGTCGGTCAAGTTTTGCAAGGGGAGAGGTTCTGATAGTTCTGGCATCTATTTTTTATCGAGGGTATCATTTGCTTGGAGAGCGCTTCGCCAACGCAAGTCGATAGTCATGCAGACAAAGCTGGAGGTCGCATTGAAAGCAATGAATAAAACAAATCTCAAGAATTTTCTGCGGAAGGAAATCAGTGAAAAACTAAATAAAAATCAAAGATATTTCAGCAGAAATGAGCTGTGGGGTTTTGCCTCCCAAAGCCGTTCTTCTGCTCGTCCGAGGACTTTGAACAGATATTTGGTCGATTTCTGCAAAGAGGGTGTCTTGTATGGTGCCGGGAGGGGATGGTACTCCTTTATCAAGCAGCCTTTTGAATTAGATTTGCTTCCAGTCAAAAAAATATCCGCGATCCTGGAAAAGAAATATCCGCTCCTTTCTTTTTCCGTTTGGTCGACTGCACAATTAAAATCATTCGCTCATCATATGCTTACGCGGTTCGTTGCATTTGTTTATGTGGAGCGCGATGCCATGAACGGTATTTACGACTTTCTCAAGGATAGCGGATATGACGCGTGGTTGAACCCGCGCAGGAAGGACTCTCGAATATTTAGTGCGGCTGAAAAAACGGTTGTGATTCGGCCAGCCATTTCCCGCGAATGCTCAAGAGGGCATTATGCAGATATCGAGAAGGCCTTGGTGGATCTTTTTGTCGAGGCGGCCGCTTTGAATCTCCTGGACGAGGAGGAGTATTACCGAATATTGGGTAGCGTTATTACGGCCGGTCGGGTCAATATCGGCGCTTTGCTTAATTATGCCAGAAGGCGCAAATTGAATGCGGAACATGTTGTTAACCGAATAAAATCAATTTAAGCCACTTTTTGCTTAAAAGTGGCTGGAGCTGATTCCCTTTATGATTGTGGGTCAATGTTTTAGCAAGGAATGGATCACTCAAAAAAGAGGCGAGATGGGGAGTGTCGATCCGGCTTTGCTGGAGAAGGCTATCCATGCATTTGCCTTATTGTGTGCTTTGGGCGAGTCGTCTATGCCGTTCGTCTTCAAGGGTGGCACCAGCATGATTATGCTTTTGAAGGAGTTTCGGAGACTTTCCATAGATATCGATATCGTGACTGCAGTGCCGCGCACCGAATACGAACTGCTTTTGGCGGATATCGGTCGCAAGCCACCTTTTCTAGGGCACGAGCCGGACGATCGCGGTGAACGGGGACTGCCGCGCAGGACGCATTTCAAGTTCTTTTATGATTCCGTTATTTCCAAGAGACGTGATTATGTGCTCCTCGATATTTTGGAAGAGGAGGATTTATACCCAAAGAAGGAAATGTGTTCGGTTAAAACGTCCTTTATCGAGCTGGAGAAGATAGTCAAAGTTAACATGCCTGTCATCGATTGTTTATTGGGAGATAAACTTACGGCTTTTGCTCCTAATACGATAGGCATCCATTATGCCCAGAAATCCAGCATGCAGATCATCAAACAACTCTTCGATGTAGGCGAGCTTTTTAATGCGGCGGAAGACCTTGTTTTGGTCCGCAAAAGCTATCAGGCGCTTTCGAAAGCAGAAATTAATTACCGTGGTGGAAAATATACTCAAGAACAGGCGGTTGAAGATGCGTTGCATACGGGTGTGAAGGTGTGCGGGCTTGGATTGAAGGGTGTGTCCCGGGATAACCATGGGGAAATACTGCTTGAGGGCATCAGTAAGATTTCGAGTCATCTTGTGAATACAAGGTTCCGCCTTGAAGATGCGAAGATTTCGGCATCGCGGGCGGTCCTTCTGGCGGCCTTGTTGAAAAAACGAGCGGGATCGCATACTCTCGAGAATGTTCGCTGGAGTCCCAAACGAGTCTCTGAATTGTCGCCGTTGATGTTAAGCGCACCGTTTGAGAGCCTCAATCGTATCAAGGCGATTATTCCGGAGGCATTTTATAACCTTTATACCGCGCAAGAGTTATTGAAATAACTTTAGGGCGCTAAAAAGCGGGTTTGTTAAAACGTATTGGCCCGGGCATTGGGAAGTGCTCGGTTAGTATGCTCCAACCTCGTCTTTTACCTAAAATGCGTCATTCGGAAGTGTTTTTTTAATACCAGTAGCGTAGGCAATGCTACAGGTACTTCTATCTTAGGGGGCTTTTTTGAAAATACAGAATACGTTGGTTTCGCTGGATATTGAATCGACCGGGGTGTGGGTGGAAAAAGACAAGATCATCGAAATTGCGCTTGTCAAAATCACGCCAGACGGAAAGAAAGAGACCTGTTACAAAAGGATCAACCCTGGGATCGCGATACCTAAGATTGTCACGGATCTGACGGGTATTTCGGATCAGGATGTGAAAGACGCCCCGGCTTTTGGGGAAGTGGCGAATGAGATCCTTTCTTTCATTGGTTCCGCGGATCTGGCGGGTTTCAATGTGGAAAGGTTCGATCTGCCGCTCTTGGAAAGGGAATTCACGGACGCCGGGATTCGGTTCACCTGGGAGGAAAGAAAGGTCTATGACGCGCAGAAGATCTTCCATCTGAATGAAAAACGGGATCTTTCGGCTGCCTATCAGTTCTATTGCGGCAAGGAATTGATCGGCGCGCACGGTGCTTTGGCGGACAGTGAAGCAGTCTATGAGATCCTGGAAAAGCAGGTGCACAAATACGGGGAAGGACAGGAGGATATTTCGGTCCTGGATAAATTCGAATACAGTTCTCACATAGCATTCTATGATGCGGACAAAAAATTCGGTTGGTGGAACGGGAAATTGTATCCCATGTTCGGGAAATACCGCCGGCAGGTGTCGCTCGATGAGCTCGTGAAAAAAGACCCGGGTTACCTGAAATGGTTGCTATCCTCGGATTTCAAAGAGGATGTGAAAACCCTCGTGAAAGCTGCACTCAAAGGTGAATGTCCTACGCACAAAGTGGAAGCGTAAAATTCTCAAAAACGGCGCCAGGCACCTCGGAGGCGGATTGAATGAGCGATTCGAATGTCGATATTTGAAAAAAGATCTTTGACGGCGCAGGAATTCGAGGGGCTGGTCCGGAACGCGGTGAAGAGTCTTCCCCAGGAGTTCAAGCGCAAGCTCGAGAATATCAATATCGTAATTCTGGCGGAACCGTCGGCCCGTCAGAAAAAGGAAGCCGGGACCGGGGCGGGCGAGGACCTTTTGGGGCTCTACGAAGGCATTCCGCTCGGGAAAAGGACGCACCA
>CAZGCC010000132.1:0-3999 GCA_964524195.1 uncultured bacterium
GCCGATGTGATGATGGCCGGGGGATCCCAGTCCATGATCTACCCGATGGGATTGGCGGGATTCAGTCTTCTTACGGCAATCTCCACGCGCAACAACGAACCTGAAAGGGCATCCCGGCCGTTCGATAAAAAACGCGATGGGTTTGTGATCTCCGAGGGTGCGGGAGTATTGATCTTAGAAGATCTTGAGCATGCCCTGAAGCGCAAGGCCCCGATCCATGGGGAAGTGGTGGGCTACGGTTCGACCGCGGATGCCTATAGACTCACGGATATGGATCCGGAAGGACGGGGCGCGGTGCGGGCCATGCAAATAGCTATGGAAAAAGCTTGCGTTGGGCCTGAAAATATTGATTATATCAATGCGCACGGTACTTCCACTTCGGTGAACGATTCTCTGGAAACCCTCGTCATCAAAAAAGTGATGGGAGATTATGCCTCCAAAGTGCCGGTGAGCTCGACGAAATCCATGCTAGGGCACATGGTTGCGGCGGCCGGTGGAGTTGAGGCGATCATTTGTCTGATGGCGATTCGTGATTCGATCATCCCGCCGACCATCAACTATGAAGAACCGGATCCGGAATGCGATCTGGATTATGTCCCGAATACGGCCCGGAGGCTTGCTGTCGAAGTGGCTCTCTCGAATTCTTTTGGGTTCGGCGGCCAAAACATTTGTTTAGCTTTACGGAGATATCATGGCTCGTAATTTGATCTTTATGACCGGGGCGACCGGTGTTCTGGGACAGGATCTTGTTAAGGAATTGCTTCACACCACGGATTCCGAGATCGCGATCCTGGCCCGCGCGAAGAATCGCGCCACACACTCCGAAAGGGTCAAGAAGATCCTCACCGCGATCGGCATTCATTCCCATCTGGGCTCCCGGATCCATGTGATCGAGGGGGATGTGACGCATCACAAGTTTGGCATCAAGAAGGAAGACTTGGCCTTTCTGGAGCGCGAATGCAAGGTTTTCTATCATATTGCGGCGCTGACGGCGTTGAACGGCACCGAAAAGGAATGCCAGCAGATCAATGTAGGCGGGACCGAGCACGCGCTGGAATTGGCCTGGGATCTCCGTAAGAAAGGGAAGCTCGAAAGATTTGTTTATTTCAGCACGGCGTTCGTGGCCGGAAGCGTTTGGGATCATTGCTCCAAGGAAGATGGGTTGCCTGCCAAACCTGCCTTTGCCAACTATTATGAGTCGAGCAAGTACAAAGCCGAGACCAAGGTGCGCGAGGCGATGGCCAAAGGACTTCCTGTCACGATCATCCGGCCGAGTATCGTTGTGGGCCACTCCGAGACCGGTGTTGTTTCAGATTTCAATGTGATCTATCCCTTCATCAAACTATTCGCCCACGGAGTGCTTTCAAAGATCCCAACGAATCTTGATAATACATTCAACATTGTGCCGATCGATTTTGTGATCCGGGCGACCTGCGCGATCGTCAAGGATCCGCGAAGCGTCAATAAGGCATTTCATGTTGTCGCTCCGGAACCGCCTTCGATCGGGATGCTTCTTAAAGTCGGCGAAGAAGAATATAAGACCATCCCTCCGATCGAGGTGATCGCTCCCCAACATTTCAAGAAAAGCAAACTCAACGCGCAGGAACAAATGGTTTTCGCGATCCTGGAACCCTATTTGGGATATTTGAATGGGCATCTGACCTTTGAGACTACCAATACCCAGGAGATCCTGCGTGGTACCGGGATCAAGATGCCAAAGACCGATCGCGCCTTTCTCAAAACCTTGATCCGCTATGCCGTTAAAGTGGGTTACCTGGCTATTTAGTTTTTGCGGTTTAACTTCCCCAAGGAGGTATGAGTGAAGAGAATAGTGAGTGCTTTGTTGGTCTTGGCTGTGACGAGCTTAAGGACTCCCTGCGCAAGCGCAGAGATCTATCAAGATCTGGATCCGATGGTTTCTCCGGAGGCGCAGGTGATCGTGACAAGCGAGAGCCCCGTCGCGAGCGTTGCGGCCGACCGGGCGAGTAATGTGGTGAGTACCGAAAACATTGCAAAGAAGGAAAAGAAATCCGAAGTTTCGAAGAAGAAAAAAGAAAAGAAAGGTACCAAGAAGAAATCTTCGAAGAAAAGCTCCAAATCCGAAGAAAAACAGTCCCAAAAGAAGTCTTCCTCCGGTAAAAAGGCCTCATTCGCGAAGAAAGTTTCTTCTGCGACGAGCGTGCAGTAAAAGCTCTGGATTGCCATAGGCGTTACTTCCTGCGCGAGCAGGGGGTAACGCTTTTTTGTTTTTACCGCCAGTGAGTTTTGCGCTTAAAGAAGGCCATTTGAAAGGCATCGATGAGAATTGCAGTAAAGACGAGTGCCGCGAGGGGATGCAACAGGGCATAACGCTTCCGGGCTTTAACGATCGCGTAAGCGGTAGCGGCGGTGGCCAAAATGATGCTTACGATCACGAGGCAGAGAAAGAAAGAAGCCGAAAGAGGGCTCGGGAGTGCGGCGGAAACAATGAAGGGGAAGACCGAAAAAAAGAAAACGCTTAGAGCGCATTGCAGGATCCTTGCCGGTTTTTGTTCAAATGCGTGAAGGAAGATCCGGCGCCAGCCCCGCCAGATCGCGCCCAGCGACTCATACATCCGCGTGCCATAGATTTCCATTCCGAAAGCGCACATGCCGTGCGCGCCTATTTCCTTGGTTTTTTTCATCAACGCAAAATCTTCAAGAAAGGCTTCTTTAACCCCGCCGTGTCCTTCGAGAAGTCTGTAATGGCCTGTTCGTAAGAGCAGGTACTGTCCGTTCCCGAAATAGACTTCCGACTTCGGATCGTTGATCTTCCGAATGGGAAACCAAAGTCCCATGTAGCCCATGGCGCAAGGTTGGATCACCTCTTCCCAAAAGCCGTGAGCGAGACAACGGGGGAGAAGTGTCAAAAGATCGAGCTTCCTTTCTTCTGCGAAGGCGAGAGCCGCGTCGACGCTGCCGGTTTCGTGGCGCGTGTCGGCATCGGTAAAAAGGAACCAATCGCCTGAAGCGTGTTGAGCCCCGAGATGAAGCGCGTAATTCTTTCCGGTCCATTCTTCCGGCGTCGGCGGCGTGTTGAGATACCGGAATAAGGGGACAGACCCCTTAAGTCTTTCAGGGGGTCTGTCCCCCTTGATTTCAGTGGCGCCCAGTTCTTTTAGGATCGCCTCGGTCCTGTCGGTCGAGGAATTGTTGATGACAATGAGTTCATCGCCCTCGCGAAGCTGGGCGAGGAACGGTTTTACACAATCAGCGATGTTCTTCTCTTCATTTTTGGCGGGGATCAAGACAGACACCCTGCCATGGTGCAAAATAGTCCCATGGACTTTGAGGGTAGGTGCCTGCTTTAACTCGGAGAGCGAACGCCAGCTTCGGTAGATCCATCCCGCTAGAATGAAGATGAGGAGGAAAAGAGGGATAATTTTAATGATTTCCATAGTCCTAATGCCTTTCAATTTTTACAAAGCTGTTCTCATACTTGTCAATTCCCGCAAAGCAGAAAATGGGACCCTTTTAGCGACCACTTATGAAAAGAAATTCAAAGTTGGGATAAAGTGTGGGCATCATAGCAAATGTTCAACTCGGGTCAAGGCAAATAGTCCCAATGTTTATCAATTGCCGCCGAGTGGTAATGGGGCAATCCTGACTACCTTCGCTGAAAAGAAAATAAAAGTCAGAATTGAGGTATCCGTCAATTGACCCCGCTTGGAAACTAACATATAATAACGCTCATAATCGTCTTAAATCATTGAGCCTCAAGGAATAAGGATTACTCTGCATGAGCACACCGGATTATGGGCATAGGTTCCTCCCCAAGGATTCTCTCGGGGAAATCCGTGCCAATTTCCAGGAAAGCCGCAAGGTGCGTGTGGCAGGACGGCTCATGACGCGCCGGGATATGGGAAAGAGCGCGTTCGCAGATTTGAAGGACGAAGCCGGCCGCATGCAGATCTATGCGAAGAAAGATGTGCTGGGCGAAGAGAACTACAAATTTTTCACGGGACTTTCGCTGGGGGATAT
>CAZGCC010000133.1:0-424 GCA_964524195.1 uncultured bacterium
TCGAAGGGCTGGTCCGTGAATTGCGTTATTCGCTGACTTATTTCATGTCGAATTTTAAAGAAGACAAACCGGCTTCGGTTTTTCTGGCGGGGCATGGCGCGGAGATCAAAGGTCTTGATGCGTTCCTTGCCAAAGAGCTCGGGATGAGCGGCTTTAACCTGCTTTTGCCACCCAAGGTCCAGGATAAGACGGATGTGGCAAGTCAGGATCCGGCTCTGGTGGGTCAATTCGTGGGCGCGGTCGCGGGGGTCTGTTCCGGCGGAGAAGCCGTCAATTTTATGCCGCTTAAGTTCCGCAACCTCAGGGTCGAGAAATATCAGCGGGAAATCCTTATGCTTGTTTCGATCGCCGTAGCCGGATTGTTGGCGATGTCTTTGGTGTGCGCGAAAATGCGGAACTCCTACTTTGAAGACCGCTTGAAGAT
>CAZGCC010000133.1:434-3933 GCA_964524195.1 uncultured bacterium
TGGATCAAAAACAGCTTCAGGCGCTCGGCAAGATCGCGAAAGTCGCTTCCGAATTCTATCCCCGGTTTCATCTGGATAATGAGATCGACCGCACCAGTATTCCCGCGGAAAGGGTGCTCCGCCTTTTGGGCCATTTGCTTCCTCCGGAGATCGTGCTGCGGAGTTTTGTGATGGATGCGGAAGTCCGGAGCATGAGCCTCAGCGTTTCTGTAGAGTTGCCCGAGGCGCAGCGGAATGAGGCGATCCGTCAGTTCGTCAAACGGCTGAACGAGACATCATTTTTCTCGAAGGTGAAAGAGTCTCCCGAGGCGGAAACATCGGGGGCTCTCTATAAGATCGAGGGTGAATTCCGTGATGATTAATGTCAAGAAGCGGAAAATCACGCTTGCCCAGGCAGGGATCTTTCTTTGGGCGATCGCCCTTGGGGTTGCTGCGGTCCTGTTCCTCATGTTTGTTTATGGGCCGGCTCAGCAGCAGCTTTTGGAAGCCCGGAGGAAAGCCTTTTTCGTGGAAGGGCAGGCCAAGTGGCTCGAAGAGATCACGGCGGCAAACAAGGATCCCGAGGAAGCGATCCGGCAACTCATGCTGGTCCACAAGGTTCTGGGAAGACAATTCCGGGAAGATTCTGCCCGGTCGTTACTGCTTTTAGCGGCATACGCCAATAATTTCAGGATCCGGATGACGGAGATCCGTCCGGAAGAGCCGGAGCTTTTTACGGATCGCTGGGGGGACCCGGTCATGATCGACGGGAAGAAATGCGTTTTCGTTTATACTCAGATGAATTTCAAAGCTGACTATGTAAATCTGGTCAAATATCTGGACGCGTTGCACCAGGTGCTGCCGGCTTATATGACGGTCGATCGTCTTGAGATCCAGAGCCAGCCCGCGGCGGCACCTCAGTTGGATGTGAAGGCCGGACTTTCTCTCTACTTTTTGGAGCCCTGATGCAGAAAAAAGAAAAAACACAGCTCATCATTACGGCGGTTATGGGCGTGATCCTTGTCATCATGGTTCTTTTCACGATCAAGAACGCCAAAAAAGATCCTGTTAAAAAAGCCGCGCCGGGAAGTGTTGGGGCGCAGACAGGCCCTTCCGTTGCGAAGCCCGGAGCTTTGCTCAAGCGCTTGCGTTGGAGAAAGGAAGTGAAAGAAGACCGTTTCTTTGATAGATTCGCCGCTGCGACCGCGGTATTGCCGCTTGAGCGCAATCCTTTCGAGAAGGGAAGTTCCGGGCCTAAGGATCCCCGGGCGGGTTTGGTGCTGGACGGTGTGATGTGGGATGATGCGAAACCCATTGCCATTATCAATCAAGAATTTTTAAGTGTGGGGGATTTGACCGGTCCTTTTAAAGTGGTCAAGATCTTCCCGGACAAAGTGACTTTGCAGGACGCCGATTCGCAGTTTGATCTTCTCTTAAATCAAAATAAATAGAGTGGGGGAGCCATGAAGGCTAAAACCGGTTTATTCCTTATCGCGTTGATGTTGCTGACGGCGATGTCATCGGCTTTTGCCGCGCAAGGGGATCTGATGAGTTTGAAGTTCAAGGACGCCGAGATCTCAACGGTTCTCAATGCGATCCAAAAGAAAGCGGGGCAGGAAGGCCAAAAGATCAATATCGTCACGACGCCTGAAGTTTTCGGTCTTGTGACGGTGGATCTGGAGAATGTGGACTGGAAGACCGCGCTTAAGGTCATTCTCAAAAGCTACGACCTGGGCTATTTGCAGGACGGGAGCATCATTACGGTCTCAACCCTCGAGAAGATCCATGCCGATCAGAAAAAAGAGGATGACGCGCTTTTTGCCACCGGCGGGATGAAAATTGAAGCGTTCAAGCTCAAGCATGTGGAAGCAGCGGATGTCGCGAAAATGATACAGCCTTTCCTCACCAAGGAAGGGAAGGTCTCGGTGCTGGATGCCGTCAACAAGCAGGGATGGGGTTTCTCGGCGAGCACGAGCGGGATGATCACTACCCCGGATAGTAATTCAGGAAGCTCTTACGGTAATCAGCCCACGACGCCTCAGAACACGAGCAAGATGACCCGGACCAAGATCTTGGCGGTATCCGACACTCCCACCGTCGTGCGCCAGGTGGCAAAGCTTATTGCCGAGATGGATCTTGCGCCGAAGCAGGTTCTGATCAGGGCGATTATTCTCGAGGTGAACCACAATAAAGTGTTTGATCTTGGTGTTGACTTCGGAACTCCGTCGGATACTCCTGGTTCCGCTTCGATTTTTAGTAAAGATTTTAATCTTGGTACCGCTAGCCGTTTCCCCATTGTCCCTAATGCTTTTACACCCGCAGAGCCTACCATGACGCCAGGTAATTCGGGATTTGAGTTTAATTTTGCAAAAGTGAATGGCACAAAGTTTGAAGTTGTTCTGCATGCCCTTCAAGAGGATGAGGATACGAACACTCTTTCGACGCCTACGATTCTCACCATGGACGGCCGTGAGGCCACGATCCTGGTCGGGCAACAATTTCCGATCATCGAGACTACCTCGAGCACCATGGACAGTAATACCGTGGGTGGCTCGCTCTCGTATTATCAGAATATCGGGATCCAGCTTCGTGTCGTGCCGCAAATTGTCGGAGACAATGACGATATGGTCAATCTTCTTGTTCACCCCACGGTTTCCAACCAAAATGGGACAGTGGATGTGAGTGGTACCGTGGCGGACAGCACTATCGCCAGTTATCCTATTATCGATACCCGTGAAGCTGAAACGCAGATGGTTATCAATGACGGGGATACGGTAGTGATGGGGGGGCTCCTAAGTGACGCAAAGACAAAGGAGCTTGCCGGGGTTCCATTTCTTAGTGATATACCTTTTTTGGGAAGATTATTTGATCGTGACACCAAAAATGCCGCAAAAACAGATCTTTTGATCTTTTTAACGGTGAAGATCATACGGCCTTCGATGGTGCTTCCCTCGGATGTTCTGGACCGGACGAAGATCGACCAGCAAGCAGGGATCGCATGACGGCGCTTCAGGAATTCTACGGATTCAAGACCCAGCCTTTCAATATCACGACTGATACGGAACTCTTTTTTGAGAGCCGATCCCATCAGGAGGCTCTGGCGTCCCTGACCTACGGGATCGAGGAGCGGAAGGGACTGATGGTCATCACTGGGGAAGTGGGCACCGGGAAAACCACGCTATGCAAGGCGCTCATGGACCGGCTTCCAGGCAGTGTCCGCACTTCGCTCATCCTGAATCCTTATTTCAGCGACATCCAGCTGCTTCTTGCGATCGTCGAAGACTTTGGCCTGGAGCCAGAAAAAAAGAACCGTCTCGACATCGTAAAAAAGCTCGATGCGTTCCTGATCGATCTCAGTCTGAACCAGGGGAACGCGGTGCTTTTGATCGATGAAGCGCAGAACCTTAAGCCCCGTCAGCTGGAGCAGATAAGGCTTCTTTCCAATCTTGAGACGAAACAGGGGAAGCTTCTCCAGATCGTTCTTTTGGGTCAGCCGGAGCTGAAGGCGAATCTCCAGCGA
>CAZGCC010000134.1:0-3840 GCA_964524195.1 uncultured bacterium
GATTATGGCGAGACTTTTAAAACGATCCTGGCGCTTGGTTTTCGGGAAAAACCCTGGCAAAAGAAACAGCGCCTTGAAAGCCCATCTTCACAGCCGTTCCAAGCTGCGGGCTATTTTACGAATGAATTTTTTGATCCCGCGGGCTATAAAACGGAGTTTCCTTATGAAGCATTTCGCGTGGCGACCCGTTCTGATGGATTCTGGGCCGCAAAGCTTTTGATGAGTTTTTCTGATGAAGATATCCGGGCTATCGTGAAAGCCGGAGAGTACAGCGATCCCAAGGACGCGGAAACGATCGCCAAAACCTTGATCGAACGAAGAGATATCATTGTCCGCTTTTGGCTCGCGCGCGCTAATCCTCTGGATGACTTTTCATTTTCTGGAGGGAAATTGACCTTTAAGGATCTTGCGATCGAACACGGATTTGCTCCAGACCAAGGAACGGTTTACCATGTCGAAGTTCTAGGGGCGGGTCCAGGGGGAGGGAAGTCAAAGCTAGAATCGACCAAGCCGGTCCTGAACCTTGAACCTTACGCGATCCCCGCAAGCGGCGAAGCCAAAATCGTGATCCGCGTTGCCCGTCCCTCTTCCCACCAACAGAGCCCTGCTGTTACGATCCTCTTGAATGCTTCAGGCATTCAAGGGATCCATCGCGAAGAATAAGCCAAGCCTTGATTTAAAAAACAACAGAAGAGCTCTGTTTAGAAAGAGCCCTGTCTGGGGGCAGGGGGTTGTTCGAGAGGTAGCGAGAAAAGGAAGGAGCTTCCTTTTTTGAACTCCGATTTGACTTCGATCGTACCGTGATGATTTTCCACGATCTTTTTGGAGATCGCAAGCCCTAGCCCAGTCCCCCCCGGGGCGACAAGCTTGGCCGATTCCAACTGGCCGAATTTTCTAAAAAGTTTTTGAAAATCATTTCGCTGGATGCCGATCCCCGTATCCTCGACCGCAACCGTGACGCCTTGAGGGTTTAAGGAAGAGGTGATTGTGATACCCCCCTGGAGAGTGAATTTGACGGCGTTTTGAATAAAGTTTGTGAGAACCTGGATGATCTTGTCGCGATCCACGACGATCTCCGGAAGATCTTTTTGAAGCTCCACCTTCAAAGCAAGGTTTTTATTTTCCGCCAAGGGGCGCATGGAGGACACGACCTCTGCGATGATCTTGTTCAAGTTCTCTTTTTCCATATGAAACTCAATAACGCCGGCCTCCAGTTTATGAAAAGAAAGCACATCGGTGACCAGGCGCGCCAGCCGGTCAATGCAACGCTTTGAAATCCCCAAAACCTCTTTTTGCTCCGGAGTGATCTCTCCGGTAAGACCCTCCAGCACAATGCTTAGCCCTTCCTTGACAGAATGGATCGGCGTGCGAAGCTCGTGGGACACCATCTGGATCAGATCAGCCTTGATCTCGAGAGATTCCTGGTACTTTCGCTCCGTCACATCTCTGGCAAAACAATAAAATCCGGTAAAAACCCCCTGTTTGTCACAAAGACGGATCAGGACGGCATACTGATGGAAGATCGACCCGTCTTTGCGAACAACCTTGATCTCGGTTTCAGCTTTTCCCTCGGCTTTCATCTTTTCGAATGCGGCAATGAGTTTGTCTCTGTCTTCCTCGCAGACCGTGGACAGGCGATCCAGCCCCACCATTTCTTGGGAGTCATAGCCCATCATGGTCGCGAAGGACCTGTTAACGTTCAAAAATTTTCTTTCGGGATCCAGCCGGGCGATGCCGTCAAGGGCGTGTTCCATCGCCATGGAAAACTCGCGCACCTGTAGTTCGGTCTGGATCTTTTCGGTAATATCTTCTGAAATGCCAAGCAGATAGACAGGGGTTCCTTGAGAGTCCAGGATCGGGATCTTTTTTGTGTGCAGGATGCGCGGTCCTTTTTTGCGCGTATGGATCGTTTCTTCCTCGATCTCGAGAAGCCCTCCTTTTTGAAGAGCTTCCCGGTCTTTCGAGATGAAGATATCCGCTTCGGGTTTCGGGAAAAAAGAGTAGTCATTTTTGCCAAGAAGTTCTCCGCGAGAGTAACCCAGCAGCTCCTCTCCCGAACGGTTGAAGCGGACAAAGCGAAGCTCCTTGGCGTCTTTTATGAAGAGCATGTTCGGGATATTTTCGACGACGGAGTCCAGGAAGGCATTGGACTGGCGCAATTCCTTTTCGATCCGGATGCGTTCATCAATCTGTTCGCGGAGCTCCTCATTGGTGAGGCCAAGCTGGCGGGTTTTGTGATCAAGCTCCGCAGTCCTTTCAGAGACCTTGGTTTCCAGCGCTTCGTGGATATGGTTCATTTCGTGAAGATAAACCCCGAGTTTTTTGAGCGTTGGGAGAAAAACCAGAGCGCCGATGATGGCCAGAAAAAGAAGATTCAGCGCAAAAAGAAAAACACCGATCGATTGAACCCGCCGGATCCCGGCGAGGCTTTCGTTTTGAGCTTCTTTGACCGTGGCTCGTAGCGAGACCAGCAGGCGGGCATTCTTTGCCTGAAAGGCAAGAAGTTGAGGGTTGTCCGGGCGGACCCGGATCGGGGAACCCAGGAGAAATTGTTTGATTCCGGAAAAATATTCTTCGATTTTCTGATTCAGGGGAGCCGGAGAGGTGAAATAGAGGCGGCGCAGGGCGCGGACGCTCGACAGCGGAAGCCCCGTTTTTTCCACGAGGATATCATTGGAAGTTGTGCTGAAGAGAAGCAGGTCCTTCAGCTCGGCATGGATATTTTCGCGGAGAGCGCTTCTCTCGGGGAAGTCGATCGACTGAGCGTAAGAAAGCGCAAGAAAAGTTGCTTTCTGCACGATCCCGTATTGCGCTTCCAGGAACCCCAGGAGGACAGTGTCCTGTTTTGCGCGACGGATGATAACATCCATCGTAAAAAAATGACCGAATGCGAATATAACTAAAAAGAAAAAGGAAAGCAGGAACTTCAGGTTCGTGCTGAAAAGAATAGGATTTTTTGAAGATTTCCGGGGAGGGTTGACGGCAGCACCTTCCTCCGCGCCTTTCATTCGGGCATTCCTAAAAAATAACCTTGCCCGTATGGAACGCCGAGTTCTTTGAGGCGCGTGAGGTCTTCCTGGGTTTCAATTCCTTCCGCGATCACTTTGGCGCCCAGATCCTCGGCGACTTTAAGTGTGCGGCGAAGCGATCTTTCCACAAGACTGTTCTGAGCGATCCCCCGGACATATTTCTTATCAAGCTTGATCACATCCGGCTCTAGGAGGATGAGGCTTTCCAGGCAGGTATTGCCAAAACCCACATCGTCTACGGCGATCGAGATCCCATAGCGCTTGAAGGCATCCACGGGGCCGATCAGGTTGGAGGGGTCTCCCAGAAGTTGTTGTTCGCAGATCTCAAGGCAATAGCTTTGGGCGGGGCAGTTCAGGGCTAATTTTTCAACAAGGGCTTCAATCGGGAAATCAACGATCGTCGCCGGGAAAAGATTAATGTGGCGGAGGATTTCCGGGGGAAGCGCGGCAGCGGCGGAAATACAGGACCGGAAACAATGATGGTCGACCAAAGTCAGGATGTTGTTTTCCATCGCAATTCGGAAAAACTCGTCCGGCATATGGACCCCGGTGTTTCTGAGCCTGGAAAGGAACTCATAGCCCACGATGGAGTGATCCGCGAGACGCAAAATAGGTTGTTTTAGCGCAAAGAAGTCATGGCCGTTCCGCAAAAGGGAGGTCATATGCTCCGCATCAGAGGCTCTGCCGGGCTCATCGCTTTTCGTCGATGGGGGATAGGAAACCCTGTTTTTTCCTTCGTTCTTGCTTTGCCGCAGAAAAGGGTCAGAAATGGCGAGCAGATCATCGACGGAAGCTGTATGGGCCGGGACAG
>CAZGCC010000135.1:0-3832 GCA_964524195.1 uncultured bacterium
TACCCCATCATACGGGAACCGCCCTTGATGCTGTGGGCTTCCCGCATCATGGCATTCAGAAGTTCGCGGTCCTGGGGAGCTTTCTCGAGTTTCAAGAGACCGAGATTGAGCGCCTGGATGCGCTCACGCGTCTCGGCCTTGAACTGATCGATGAATTTGGATTTATCGAACGCCATCCAATCTCCTTAAAGATCCGGATATTCTTTTTTACAGCTTGAACCTGGAAGTCAGCTGTTTCATTTCGCCAGCCAGCTCGTTGAGCTGCTTGACCGAGGCCTGGGACTGCTGAGCGCCCGCGGCGATCTGCTTCATCGCTTCATCGATGCTCATCATGGCGTCCGCGATCTGCTTGGAACCGGAGATCTGCTGGTGCGTACTCATGGCGATCTCTTTGGTCTTTTCGGTGGTCTGCTGCGCCAGGCGCGCCTCTTCGTCCACGCTTGTCACACTGCTTTCCATCGACATGATCGCGTTCGACATCTCATGCTGGATCAATTCGATGAGCGCCGTGATGTCTTTCGTGGACTTCGCCGTCGAATCAGCAAGTTTCCGGATCTCGTCCGCCACAACGGTAAATCCACGGCCTTGCTCCCCCGCGCGGGCAGCCTCGATCGACGCGTTCACCGCCAGAAGGTTCGTCTGGTCAGCCACATCATCGATCATGTCCGTGATCTTCCCGATCTTCTGCGACTTTTCACCAAGCGCCGCAAGCATGCCATTTGTCTTGGAGATAGCTTCTTTGATCTTGGCCATTCCCGCAAGAGCGTGCGCCGCGACTTGAGCGACCTTTTTAATACTTTCCCCAACCTGCTCCGAGGTTGTGGAAAGTTCCTTGGCCGCAGAAGTCGTTTCGGCCACTGCCGAGGATTGCTCGCGCGCCGCCGAAGCCTGTTCCTGCGTCGCCGCAAGGATCTCATTCGATGCCGAGGTAATATGCCCTGTGGACTCCTGGATCTTCATAAGAAGCGTCCGGAGATTTTCGACCATCATCCCGAAACTTTTGGCAAGCATCCCGATCTCGTCTTCCCGCACGACATTGATCTTTTGGCTCAGATCCCCTTCGGAGATCTTTTTCGCGGTTTCAGCCAGAGCATTGATCGGGCCCGCAAAACGGGCTGAGAAAAAAATACCCAGAAAAACGATCAGAACGAGACAGAAAAGGCCTATCACAATGGCGAGACCTCCCAGGTCCCGGATCGGCGCAAACGCCTCTGCCTCATCGATCTCCGTAACCATGCACCATTTTTCCCCGTTCGCTTTGGTCAACTTGTCATCCACATAGTAATGTCCCAGAACCTTTTGGCCGCGATAATCCCGGAAAACCCCAACAATATTCTCCCCGCTTCGGGCCCGGCGCACTCCGTCCGAATCAACTTTTTGCGTCAGGATCACTTCGTTGCCCTTAAACCGCGATCCTGTGATTATGTATCCCGATTCGTTCACGAGATAGCATTCTCCTGTTTTCCCGAGACCCGAGAGATCCATCGTGACGCGATTCAGCCGTTCAATATCCACCATGGCGACAAGCGCTCCCACGATGGCCTTCCCCGAAAGGTCGTAAACAGGCGCCGCGACCGAATAACCGATATGTCCTGTGACCGGTGATCGATAAACATCCGCAAATGAAGACCGTCCTTTCATGGCCTCGCCAAAATAGGAAAAAGAGGAACGATCGACCCCGATCCTCGCCTTCTCGCTACTGCTGACTACCCTGCCTTGAACATTGAGAAGAAATACTTCATAAAAATATTTGTATCTTTTCTGAATTTCCTCAATACCCTCGTGAATAGCTGTTTGCGAAGCTCCGGGATCCTCAATGGTTTTAAAAATATTCCGGGTCGCAAGGCCCTCAATAAGATCGCGGTTACCCTGAATGACCTCGGCTAAAACCTCGGCGCGCATATCTCCCACAGCCCCCAACTCTTCATAGATCTTTTCCTCAAGAGTTTTCTGGGTCAGATTGTAATTAATGATCCCCATCACCAGAAATGGCGTGAGCGAAGTCGCGATCAGAAGTACCAGCAACTGCATCTTAAAGCTCTTGAAGCTGAACATCTTCATAGGATCCCCCGTTAGAGTCTTAACTGAATTTTAAAGTGAACGATCGTTTCAATTTGAACGCAAAAATCATCTCCAGCCCATCATTCAAGTCCTGGGGACCTAACGGGGCTGATCTCCTTTTTTAAGATTACGGATCTCTTCGCACTGAAATATTTTTTCAAGGTCCAAAAAGATCAGGATGTTTTCTCCGAATGGGATCTGGCCTTTGGTGTAATCGGCAAGTTTCCCTCGGAGGGTCGCCAAAGGTTCCTGGATCCGGTCTTCCTCGATCTCAAGCGTGTCCTTCACCTGATCCACCATCAAACCTACCTGCTCCCCGGAAACATCCGTCACGATCACCCGGAGATCCTTGGTCTTTCCTTTTGGATCCACCCCAAAGAAATAATGCAGATCGAGAATGCTCAGGATCTCCCCCCGCATGTTGGCAACTCCCACGATGAACGGCGGAACATTGGGCACGCGGGTTATGTCGGGCATCTTGATCACTTCTTTAGCTTCGCGGACATCCACGCAATAATTTTCATCGCCAAGGGAAAAAACCAGCACCCGGACGGTTTTTTTGGGAGCTTTTTCCTCAAAAGCGTCCTCGTCCTCGGATTCGATATAGATCTTGTCCGGATCGTCCGTCATGCCGCTTCTCTCTTTTTAAGTTCCACTTTTTCTCGAAGCTTCTTAAGATCGTCCCGCTCCTCGTTTTTCAAAAGCTCCGTCAGGTCCACGATCAATACCAGATTCTTGCCGAGTTTCGCCACACCTTTCAGATAACGGACGCTTTGGAGGACCTCATCCGGCTGGGTGATGTCGCCTTCGTTCAGCGTCACAACATCGCGAACTTCGTCCACCAGGATCGCCATCCAGTGATCCCCGGTCTTTGTGACCAGGATACGACCGGATTTCCCTGATCTTGCTTCATAGCCAAGTTTTTTCCGGAGATTGATCAGGGGGATCACTTTCCCCCGGAGACTGATCACTCCTTCAATAAAGCCTGCAACATCGGGGACCGACACCACTTTCCGCATCCGGAGAACTTCACGAACCTGGGAGATATCGGCGCCATATTCTTTATCAGCTAAGGAAAAAATCACGGCCTTCATTGTTCGATCTTCAACCTTTCCAGATTATCGCAACAAATACTTTTAAGGGTCGCTGCGTTGAACCCGCTACTTTGCAAGATCATTTCGCTCCGGGGGCCGGAACCCCCCTTGGAGAGAACCGCCAGTGTGTTCCGGTATTCCCGGATTGCTTCGCTCGCACGGCCGCCGCTCCGGAGAAGCTGTGCCATATAAAACCGCGCCATCACGAAGTCTTTGTCAATATAAAGAGCCTTTTGGAAGCTTTCCTTGGCTTTCTCGTTCTGTTCCTCTTCCAGGTACATGCAGCCCAGAAGATAATATGCCGGGGCAAAAAAAGAATCGATCGCCAAGGCTCTTTTAAGCCTTCCCCTTGCCTCTTCATGGCGGTTTAGATTGGCATAAATATCGGCTACCAGGTAGTGTATATCGGCTATTTTCTCGCCCTCCACAGAAAATTTTTCGATCAGATCCAGAGCTTGAGAATATTCTTTAAGATAAATGAGCCGGACGATCTTTTCTCGCGCCGCCTCAAACCCTCCGCCAGAAACCTCCGAGGCCTGTTGGGCTTCCGGAACCTCCGACGCCATTGAAGACGCTGATGGTTCGGCATACTCTTCTTCCTCTGGCTCTTGTTCCCCGGGTTGCCAGGAAAGGGTTGGAAGCGCGGGCTCCGGTCTGCCGATGGCTTTCCGGTAATA
>CAZGCC010000136.1:0-3723 GCA_964524195.1 uncultured bacterium
TGATCAATGATGCTTTTGCTCATAAGCCCTAATTTTGTTAATACGGACTTCATGTCGTCCCCTTTCGAATGGTGTGTTGAGCCAGGTATCCACGAGCGGAAAAATAATGTCCTGCGGCAGGAACCCGGAGCCGAGGATCAGCATGTTGGAATCGTTATGACACCGCGAAAGCCGTGCCTGTTCGATGTTCTGGCAAAGCGCCGCGCGAACCCCGTCAACTTTATTGGCCGCAATGGCGCTTCCGATCCCGGTATAGCAGATCCCGATCGCCCGGTGGCACTCTTTGCCCGCCACTTTCTCCGCGGCGGCAAAAATAAAATCTGGATAATCGCAGGACTCTTCGGAAAAAGCTCCGCAATCGATCACTTCAAAATTTTTATTCTTGAGGAACTCGATCAACGCATTCTTGAGCTGAACGCCGCGATGATCGGTCGCGATCGCGATCTTGGGTTTCATCATAAATTTTTCCGCCTTTTCAATTTAGTCCAGTTGAAGGATCTGTTGCGCATGCTGTTTCATTTTCTTCTCAATATCAAGCAAAGTCTTTTCGTAAACAGCCATTCCCATCCCGATGGGGTCTTCGACGCTTAGCGTGACCGTTCTTTCTTTGACCGACGGCAACATCCGTGCGACATCTTCCGCATGTTGGGGAGCCATCACCAGCACGAGATCCGAACTCCAAAGATCCCCTTTCCGGCAAGAGCGGCTCCGGAATTTCTTGAGATCGATCCCGCGGTTTTGCAGCACGAACTCGGCTTCCGGCGCGCACGGTAGTCCATCCCGGGCACTCGTACCGCAGGAAATAACTTCAATGTCGCCGGACAGCCCGTTTTTTTCGATCTCGTGCTTAAGCCAACCTTCCGCCATCGGCGAACGGCAGGAATTCCCCGTGCAAACGATCAAGATGCGTTTACGGGGACATTGATGGGCTTTGATCCTTTCAACGGCCTTTTCAACCTCGGCGCCCTGAGCTCCCTTGCGAAGGATCACAGGGACCTCTCCGGTCAGATCCAAGACCGTGGAGTCCAGCATCAAATCCGTCTTCCCTCCATCGATCAGTTGGTCGAAAGAGCCTTGCAGTTGTTCGGCTACCTGATGTGCCGTATGCGGCGATGACTGACCGCTTTTGTTCGCGCTTGTTGCGATGAGGGGTTCGCCCACCTCCTGGATCAAAGCGACCGCGATCTTATTTTTCGGGAACCGGACCCCGATCTTATTCCCCGCAAGATCCGGAACCACCAAAGTTACGGGACCCGGCCAGAACTGCCGGGCCATCGCACGCACCAAAGGCGTCTTCTTGACCTTCAGGGCATCCAACATCGCCCAATCACCTACATGAAAAGCAAAAGGCTTTGTGCCCGGCCGTCCTTTGATCTCGCAAAGTTTTTTTTCGATCCCCGGCGCTCCCATCCTGCCGCCGATCCCATAGACCGTCTCCGTGGGAAATGCGATCACCTTGCCTTCCTTGCAGGCATTCGCTACTTCCCGGATCCGCGCCATATCCGGTTCATGCGCATCGATCTTGATCGCTCCCGCTATTGCCGTCACGATTTGATTCGAGCCTCCGTGTGCCGTCCGGTTTATGTTCCGATCTTCTCCTGCAACTTCTTGTTCTTTTCCTGGCAACTTTCGGCCATGGCATCTTTATATTTTGCAAGCTTTTCGACCAACTTCTCATCCGAGAGCGCCAGGATCTGAACCGCCAGCAATCCCGCGTTTTTCGCGCCTGATTTTCCGACGGCCACGGTCGCCACAGGCACTCCCGCGGGCATTTGCACGGTCGCAAGCAGCGCGTCCATCCCATTTAGCGCCGTTGCCGCAAGAGGGATCCCGATCACCGGAAGAGTCGTATTCGCCGCGATAGCGCCCGCGAGATGCGCGGCCGCTCCCGCTCCGGCAATGATCACTTTCTTCCCCTCCTTGGCCGCATTCGCTGAAAATTTGGCAACGAGATCGGGAGTCCGGTGCGCTGACATGACCTGCATTTCATAGGAGATCCCGAAATCCTTGAGCACGCTGGCACACTCTTGCATCACTTCCAGATCCGAATCGCTTCCCATCACGATCGAAACAAGCTTTGTCATCGTAGCACCTCCATAGCCTTTTGCCCGATATCGCGGCGGCAAAAACCGCCTTCGAAGTGAATGTTGGAGATCACTTGATAAACACGGTCATGCGCTATCTTTAAAGAATCAGCCCACGCGGTCACGGCTAGCACCCGCCCGCCGGCAGTCACGACTTCCCCTTGCTTGTTAAACTCGGTGCCGGCATGAAACACCACCGCATCGGTCTGTCCTTTTGCCCCATCAATTCCCCGGATCGGAAAGCCTTTTTCATAATGCCCAGGATAACCGCCGGAGGCCATCACAACCGTGATACACGCCTTGTCATGCCATTCAAGGGTTTCCGTATCCAGACATCCGTTGGCGATCTGCACCATCACAGGCAGAAGGTCGGATTTAAGACGAGGCAGGATCACCTCGGTCTCCGGATCCCCGAAACGGCAATTATATTCCAGCACGAACGGTCCTTCTTTGGTCATCATGATCCCGGCATAAAGAACACCGCGATATGGCATCCCATCTTTGGCCATTCCGTCGATGATGGGTCGCACCGCAATATCGATGATCGCTCCGATCTCTTGCTCGGGGATCTTCATACTCGGGGAAAAAGCGCCCATGCCGCCCGTGTTCGGTCCATGGTCATGATCGTAGGCCCGTTTGTGATCCCGTGCGCTCGCGAGCGGAATGATCTTTTTTCCATCCGTCAGCACCAGGATCGAAAGTTCTTCACCTTCGAGTTTTTTTTCGACGATGACCTTGGAGCCGGCATCCCCAAAAATCTTCTCTTCCATCATTTGCCCCAGCGTCGCAACCGCCTGTTCCGCGCTCTCGCAGATCACTACTCCCTTACCCGCCGCAAGCCCGTCCGCTTTGATCACCAACGGCATTTCCGCCTCAATCACATAATGCTTGGCCTCTTTCACATTCGTGAAAACCTCGTAACCGGCCGTGGGAACGCCATATTTTGTCATGATGTCTTTGGAAAAAGCCTTACTGCCTTCAAGAAGCGCCGTTTCCTTGGACGGACCAAAAAGCAGCAGCCCGTTCTCGCGAAACAAATCGCCAATCCCCGCCACGAGGGGAACTTCGGGTCCCACCACGGTCAGATCGACCTTTTCGCGAAGCGCGAATTCCAAGAGTCCGTCGATATCATCCGCCGCAATGGGAACGCATTCCGCATGTTGACTGATCCCGGCATTCCCTGGGGCCGCATAAAGTTTAGTCAGGAGCGGGCTTTGGACGATCTTCCACGCAAGCGCGTGTTCTCTTCCGCCGGAGCCGATCAGGAGGACTTTCATGCGACAGTAACTCCGTTCTGTTGGGTGATCTTCCCGATCGCCCAGGAATGAAGTTTGAACGATTTCAGTATCTTTTGGGCCGAAGGGACTTGAGGCTGCTGGAGGATCACCACCATCCCGACCCCCATGTTGAAGGTTTTGTACATTTCATGATCCGAAATGCCGCCAGCCTTTTGAGCGATACGAAAGATCTCCGGAACTTTCCAGGAATCGCGATCGATAGAAGCGCCCAGGCCTTTTGGGATCACACGCGGCAGATTGTCATAAAAACCGCCCCCGGTGATATTGACGATGCCATTGACCGCTATTTTTTCCACAAGCGCCAGAATAGGTTTTACATAAATGATGGTCGGGGTCAAAAG
>CAZGCC010000137.1:0-3712 GCA_964524195.1 uncultured bacterium
ATGCCATGATGCGGGAAGCCCACAGCATCAAGGGCGGTTCCCGTATGATGGGGTACAAGCGGATCGCGGATATCACCCACAAAATGGAAGACGGTCTCCAGCGCGCTTTAAATAATGAGTTGTCTCTTACTCGAGAATGTTTTGAAGTTCTGTTTAAGTGCCTGGATGCCCTGGAGCCGCTTTTGCAGGATAAAGTGACCTGGGAAGATAACGGGATCAGCCGGGATTTTACAGAAGACCTCTGCAAAAAAGCGGAAAAAGCTTTTTCGCCTAAAATTCAAACACCTGTTTCTCAAGCCTTGGAATCTCCCGAAATTCAAGAGCCCTCTGCCGAGACTCCCAAACCGGTTCTAGCGCCGCAGTCTGCTGAGAAAGACGAAGAACCTGCGCCGGGTCCGGAGGAAAGTATCCGGGTCGATCTCGGGAAGCTGGATCGCCTGATCAATCTTTCCGGGGAGTTGCTTATTTCCAAGATCCGACTTGAGGAGCTGACGGAAGGCATTTCGAAAAGAGCGGAATCTCAAATGGAAGAAAACCCCGTTCTTGCCGGTCTTGTGAAGGATCTTAGCGGGGTTACGGACCACTTCGATGTCCTGACAGGAGATCTCCAGACGGAAATGATGAAGGTCCGGATGCTCCCGGTGGGCCATCTTTTTAATACTTTTCCGCGAGCCATGCGCGACCTCGCAAGGGAAAAAGGAAAAGAGATCGATTTTGTGATTCAGGGCGAAGAAACCCAGCTGGATAAAGCGATCCTGGATGAAGTAAAAGTCCCCCTGATGCATCTTCTTCGAAATGCCGTGGACCACGGCATGGAATCTCCGGAGGAGCGGAAAACAAAAAACAAGCCTGTCGCGGGGAAGATCACGCTTTCGGCCGAACGGGAAGGGTCTCAGGTAATGATCGCCGTGACCGATGATGGCCGCGGGATCGATGTGGAAAAAGTCAAAGAGCATGCTGTTGAAAAGGGACTCGTGTCACGGGAGCATATTCAGTCCCTGGCCGAAGAACAAGTCTTCAATCTTTTGTTTACACCGGGATTCAGTACCGAAGAGGGCGTTTCCGACATCTCAGGTCGAGGGGTAGGATTGGATGTTGTGCGTGAGACTGTCGCCAGGTTGAAAGGCATGGTCGAGGTCAGTTCCGATCCGGCCAAGGGAACGCGGTTCAGTTTAAAATTACCCCTGACCCTGGCGATTACAGAAAGCCTGCTGGTTATGGCGGGGAGTGATACTTTTGCGATCCCGGTGGATTCGGTGATCGAAACGGTCCGCATCAATCCCTCAGAGATGAAGACCGTTGAAACCAAGGATGTCATCACGGTCCGGGGTCATATTTTGCCGGTCGTCAAACTGCATGATATTTTCGGGCTTCCGGCCAAGGGGATTTTTGAGAAAAAATTCTTTCCGGCGGTGATCGTTCAATCGGTCGAAAAACGGATCGGGATCCTGGTGGATCAGCTTTTGGGACGCCAAGAGATCATCGGCAAGAGGCTGGGGGACCCGCTGAGATGCGTCCCTAATATCGCGGGAGGCACGATCCTCGGGAATGGGAAAGTGGTGCTTATCCTGGATGTTCCCTCGATTATTCAGGCGGCCGAGGGTGGTGTGGTGCGGAGGGTTTCGGCGAAGCCCAAGACCGTGGCATCTGGCAAAAAGAAAAAGACGATCCTGCTTGCGGAAGATGTGCTGAGCACGGCGATGCTTGAAAAGAATATTCTGGAGTCGGTGGGCTATTCTGTGGTTATCGCGCGGGACGGCAGGGAGGCTCTGGATAAGGCCTCACAGGAAAGCTTCGATCTCGTGATCTCCGATGTGCTGATGCCCCGGATGGACGGCTTTGAGCTGGTCACGAGGCTCCGGAAGGAAAAAAATTATAAAGAGGTTCCTGTCATTATCGTGACGACACGGGAAAGTGACGAGGATAAGCGCAAGGGCATGGAGGCCGGCGCCAATGCCTATCTTCTAAAAAGCGATTTTACCTCCGAAGGCCTGCTGGAAACCATTGAACGGCTGCTGGGATAACAGCAAGATCTCAAATTTAAAATAACAAAATATACCGAAAGAAAATTATGAGCGACAAGATCCGCGTTTTGATCGTTGATGATTCAGCGCTTGTCCGCCAATCCCTTAAAGCCATCCTGAATTCCGATCCCGAGATCGAAGTGGTGGGGGAGGCCCGCAACGGAAAAGAAGGCTACGACAAAACAGTGCTTCTTCGGCCCCATGTGATCACCATGGATCTCACAATGCCCGTGATGGATGGGACCGAGGCGATCGGAAAGATCATGGAAGACTTCCCGACTCCCATCATCGTGGTCAGCAGCATGAATGTTAAAGTGATCGTCAAGGCTCTGGCGATCGGCGCGATGGATTTTGTGGCTGTGACCCAGGAGATCGGGGAGATCAGTGAGGATCTGATCGATAAAGTCAGGATCGCGTCGCGGGTCCGGCCGATCCGGCGCATGAAGATCGCGAATGTGACCAAAAAAGAAACACCGCTTCGAAAGGAATTAGCGAATCGGGTCGTTACGATCGGCGTTTCTACGGGCGGTCCGCAGGCGCTCCAGGTGCTTTTCTCATCCATGCCGGCTGATTTTCCGGCAGCGATCCTCGTGGTTCAGCATATTTCACCCGGTTTTGTTCAAGGACTTGCCGAATGGCTGAGCCTGACCTCGCCTCTTGTGATGCATGTCGCAAAAGCGGGGGATGAATTGAAAAAAGGAACGGTTCTTTTCGCGCCCGACGGCATGCATATGACGGTCGATGAACAAGAAAAGATCGTTCTTAAGGAAGATGTCTCCCAGAAGATGCTCCATATCCCCGCGATCGATGTTATGATGGAATCTGTTGCGGATGTCTATCAGAGGGAAGCCGTGGGCGTGATCATGACCGGGATGGGACGGGACGGGGTTTCCGGTATCTCCATGATAAAAAAGAACGGGGGGATAACTTTGGCGCAGGATGAAAAAACTTCAGCCATCTTCGGGATGAACAAGATCGCGATCGACGCGGGAGTGATCGATCGGGTTCTGCCGCTTGAGGGGATCGCCGGGGAACTTATAAACCTTGTGCAGTATCAAGGCTAAAAGAGCCATGAAAAAGAAAATCCTTGTCGTGGATGACAGCGCGCTTGTGCGGGAAATGTATAAGGCGCAGCTTGAAGAAGCCGGCTATGAAGTCTTTACTGCCGAAGACGGTGTCTCCGCGATCAATGATACCTTCCTGAAAGCCCCCGACCTCATTCTTCTCGATGTGCAGATGCCGAAGATCAACGGGTATCAGGTCTGCCGCCTTCTCAAAGACCATCCCATGACAAAAGACATTCCCATCGTGATCATGACGGCCAGAGAAGCACGGGGGATCGTGCAGGACCCCCGAAAATGGAGTTTTCAGACGGGCGCGAACGGCTATTATGGAAAAGACGAAGGCGCGGATCTGGCGTCATCCATCCATGTTTTTCTCAATAATGCCGCTTCGCACCGAAGCTCTGACCACGCCGTCGGGAAGGCTATGAGTGAAACAGAGATCATGTTGGCGCTTTCCCAGATCCTCGATCGTCAACTTTACACGGACATCACTCGGTTGAAAGAACTGGATGAGAAAAAAGACGCTTTTGTGGCGAATGTCTCTCACGAGTTTAAATCTCCGCTCGCGATCATCAAAGGCTTTCTGGAAAATCTGCGCGATGGGCTTTGCGGGCCGGTGACGGA
>CAZGCC010000138.1:0-3709 GCA_964524195.1 uncultured bacterium
TTCTCTGGACGGCGGTTTCGATGTCTTTTTCGGAGGTGGCGTAGCTCATGCGGATGTGCTGCGCGCTGCCAAAGGGCTCGCAGGGAATGACCGCGACATGGACTTCCTCAAGAAGCTTTTTCGCAACTTCGAGAGCGCTAAGTCCTGTGCCCTGAATATCGGTGAAGAGATAAAAGGCGCCGCCCGGTTTGAACGGCTTGAAGGAAGGAACGGCTTTCAGCTTCTCAATAAAAAGATCGCGGCGCTTCTGGAAAACAGCCCGCATTTTCTCCGCTTCCGCATCCCCCTGATCGAGCGCGACAACGCCGCCCGGCTGCGTGAAAGAAACGGGGTTGGAGGTGGAATGGCTCTGGATGCTCTCCACGGCCTTGGCGAGCGCTTTCTCGGGGATCGCGGCATACCCCAGCCGCCATCCGGTCATCGCATAAGCTTTGCTGTGGCCGTTCACGATCACGGTGCGCTTGGCGATCTCAGGATCCACCGAAGCGATCGAAACATGTTTCGCGCCGTCAAAAACAAGCTTTTCGTAGATCTCGTCGCTTAAGACCCAGACATGGGGATGTTTTTTGAGAACAGCGCAAAGCGCCAGCAGTTCTTCCCGGGTATAAATAGCTCCCGTAGGATTCGACGGAGAATTCAGGATCAGGATCTTGGAGCGCGGGGTGAGCGCTTTTTCAAGCATTTCCGGGGTGATCTTGAAGCTCGTCTTCTCGGAAGCCGGAAGGAACACATTCGTGCCGCCGATCACGGTCACCATTTCCGGATAGCTCAGCCAGTAGGGGGATGGGATGAGCACTTCATCGCCGGGATTCAGCGCCGCAAAAAGCACATTAAAGATCACATGCTTGGCGCCGCAGCCGACCACGATCTGTTCCGGCGTGAAATCCAGTCCCTGATCACGGTTCAGTTTGCGGCAGATCGCTTGGCGAAGCTCGACGGTGCCGGGTACGGGAGTGTATTTCGTATTCCCCTTTTTCAGGGACTCCACGCAGGCTTCCTTGATGAAGGCCGGCGTATCAAAATCCGGTTCTCCGGCGGAGAGGGAGATCACATCGATCCCCTGCGCTTTCATCGCCTTTGCCTTGGCAGCGATCTCAAGCGTGACCGAAGGTTTTACCGCCAGAACTTTTTTTGAAAGCTCCATAGACTCTAAGACCCTACTTGTCGTCGCCTTTGAGGAATTTTCTGAGCTTACCCAGGAATCCGCCCTTCTTTTCGGCATCTTTTTTCTCGGCCGGCTTTGAAGTTTCGGATTCTTCTTTCGTTTCCGCGGCTTTCAGAGATTCCTTGGCCGACGCCTTCTCGGTCGTTTTATCCGCCGGCTTCGCGGCTTTCTTTTTTCTGGCCTTTTTGGCGGGGGCTTCAAAAGCAGCCGTCCATTCCAGAAGAGCGACCTGGGCGCCGTCCCCGGCGCGATAACCCAGCCGGAGCACGCGCGTGTAACCGCCCTTGCGGTCCTTGAAAAGCGGCGCGATCTGAGTGATCAGAATGCGGGCGATCTCGGGATCACGGACTTTGGAGATCAAAAGCCTCCGGGCGTGAAGTCCGTCCCGTTTGGCGATCGTGATCATCTTTTCGGCGAACGCGCTGGTCTCTTTTGCCTTGGCGTGCGTGGTTTCGATGCGCTTCCTCAGGACCAGTGCCCGGAGCAAATTCCGGAGCTTGGCCGTGCGGTGCGCGGTGACAATCCCTAGGGTCCTTCTACGACGTTGATGGCGCATGGGAGATCCTTATGATTCGCTTGAGGCCGCAGCTGGGGCTGCGCCATTGTTCGGCAAACGATCTTCGATATTCATCCCGAGATGGAGGTTCATCGCGACCAGGATCGCGTTGATCTCATTGAGGGATTTCTTTCCGAAGTTCTTGTATTTGAGCATCTGCGCTTCTGTCTTCTGGACCAGGTCGCCGATCGTTTTGATGTTGGCGGCCTCGAGACAGTTGGCGCTGCGAACGGAAAGTTCCAGCTCGCTGATGGGCTTGTTGACCACTTCCAGGAATTCCTTGTCCTCGACTTCTTCCTCTTCCTCTTCTTCCGGCAATTCGCCGTAGTTGACGAAGATATCCAGATGCCGCTGGAGGATATTCGAGGCGTAAAGAAGCGCTTCTTCCGGCCCCATGGCGCCGTTCGTCCAGATCTCGAGGATCAAGCGGTCATAATCGGTGATCTGCCCGACGCGCGTGTCTTCCACGAGAAAATTCACCTTCGTCACGGGAGAAAAAATAGAATCCACGGTCACGACACCGATCGAGGAGTCCTCTTTTTTGTTTTTCTCGGCCGGGACATACCCGCGACCGCGACCCACTTCCATCTCCATCTTGAAAGACTGGGACTTGCTCAGATTGCAGATCACAAGATCCGGATTCACGATCTCGACGGTCTCATCCGCCTGGATGTCCCCCGCCTTGACCGGCCCCTGCTTCTTGACATCGATATAGATCTTCTTGGGCCCTTTGCCGTGATAGCGAAGCACGATCTTTTTCACATTCATCACGATCTGGGCGCCATCCTCGGCCACACCCTCGAGCGCCGAGAATTCGTGCAGCATCCCGTCGATCTTGATGCTTGTCACGGCTGCTCCCTCGATCGAGGAGATCAGCACGCGCCGGAGCGCATTCCCGATCGTGGTCCCGTAACCCCGTTCGAAGGGTTCCGCGATGAATTTTCCGTAATTCGGCGTCAGCGACCCTTGTTCCGCTTCGAGGCGCTTCGGCATTTCAAATGTCTTCCAACGAATACCCATTTTATTTCCTCCTTATGCACACAGAGATGAAAAACTGTTTTTTAAATGCTCCGGTTTCTACTTGGAATACAACTCGACGATCAGCGATTCTTCAACAGGAAGCCCGGCATCCGCTTTCGTGGGAAGCCTCAAGACCTCGCCTGTCAACTTCTCGCGATCAAGCTTCAGCCATTCCGGAGCGGTCAGATCCTTCCACTTCTCAAAACTCGCCTGAAGACGCTTGATCGTCGGCTCTTTCTGTCTCACGCCGATCTTCTGCCCGACCTTGACGATAAAGGAAGCGATATCGACTTTCTTGCCGTCCACGGTGATATGCCCGTGCCCGACCATTTGCCGCGCTTCCCGGCGGGAAGCGGCAAAAAGAAGGCGAAACACCACATTGTCCAGCCGACGTTCGTGAAGCTGGATCAACATCTCGCCGGTCACGCCTTTTTTCTGGACTGCCCGGGCGAAAAACACCCGGAACTGGCGCTCCGTGACTCCGTAGATCCTCTTCATCTTCTGTTTTTCGCGCAACTGCACGCCGTAGTCAGAAAGCTTCTGTCGCGAAAGCCCGTGCTGGCCGGGCGGCTTGCTCAAACGCTTGTCGTGTTTCTCATCAGTCGTGCGACGGCCCTTGAGCCCGAGATTCACGCCCTCGCGACGATGCAACCGGATAACTGGACCGCGGTATCTTCCCATAAATTAAACTCTCCTCTTCTTCGGCGGACGGCAGCCGTTGTGCGGCACCGGCGTAATATCATGGATCGCGCTGATCACGAGCCCCGCGGCTTGAAGCGCGCGAATAGCGGATTCACGGCCCGCTCCCGGCCCCTTGATGTACACTTCCACTTCTTTCATGCCGTATTCCATGGCCTTTTTGGCGGCCTTCTCGGAAGCCATTTGCGCCGCGAAAGGCGTGGATTTCTTGGAGCCCTTGAAACCCGCGGAACCCGAGGATTCCCAGCAAACGCAGTTGCCGCCGGCAT
>CAZGCC010000139.1:0-3659 GCA_964524195.1 uncultured bacterium
TAAAAATACACTATACAGAATATATAATCAATAGACTTTTTAAATAATATTTACAATATTTAACATGAATATAGCAATATCTAACATTAAATATAGTATTAGAGAGCATTATTAATCATTTGGAATTCTTAGACGGGCGCATAGATTCGGGAGTCGAAAAGGCAGGAATGAAGCTTTAAAGAAGGCCTAGCTGAAGTTTTGCGGCTTCGGTCATGCGGGATTGGTCCCAGGGCGGATCAAACGCGATCTCGACAGAGACTTTCTTTATTCCGGGAACGGTTTCAACGCGTCGTTCCACATCTTTCTTGATCAGATCCCCCATCGGGCACATGGGGCTTGTGAAAGTCATACGAACGAGCGCTTCCTTACCGCCTCCGGTCAGCTCTGAAAGCTTCACCTCATAGATGAGGCCCAGCTCCACAATATTGACCGGTATCTCATAATCGTAGCAAAGACGAAGCTGGTCCCAAATTTGATCTTCAAACAACTTTTCTTGCGTCATATCATTCCGTCGAAACCTGTTTCCCGGTCGGCTCCAGACTTTCAAGCATGGTGTGCCACGCAAGCGAGGCGCATTTCACACGGGATGGAAATTCGCAAACTCCGCCAAGCGTCGCGAGCTTTCCGACCTTCGCCGCATCGAACGGTTCGCCGATCTGGCGCGAAAGCATCTTGTGAACTTCTTCAAAAAGCGCTTTGGCCTCTTCGCGCGTTTTCCCCTTGAGCGCGGCGGTCATCATGGAGCCTGAAGCCTTGGAGATCGCGCATCCCGAACCGTCAAAGCTGATATCCTTGATCCTGTCCCCTTCCATTTTTACATAGACCTTGAAATGATCTCCGCAAAGGGGGTTATGACCCTCCGCGCTCCGGTCCGCATCGGGCATGGCCCGGAAATTCCTGGGGATTTTATTATGATCCATGATCATCTGCTGATAAAGATCGCGAATGTCGCCGCTCACCGGAACACCTCCGTCACCTCATGAAGCGCCGCTACCAGACGGTCGATCTCCTCGAAAGTGTTATAGAAGGAAAGCGAAGCCCTTGTCGTGGCCGGCACCTTGAATCGTTGCATCACAGGCATGGCGCAATGATGGCCCGCGCGGATCGCGATCCCCTGCCGGTCAAGGATCGTCCCGATATCATGAGCATGCGCTTCCCCGAGCACGAACGAAAGAATGGCGGACTTCTGTTTCGCAGCACCGATCAACCGAAGACCCGGAACCTTTAAAAGTTTTTCCGTGCCGTATTTTAGGAGCTCTTGCTCATACGCTTCGATCCGTTCAAGCCCGATCGAACTGATATAATCGATCGCCACGCCCAGACCGATCACGCCCGCGATATGCGGCGTTCCGGCCTCGAACTTATAGGGCAGATCGTTATAGGTTGTTTCTTCAAAGGTCACCGTGCGGATCATGTCACCGCCTCCCTGATAGGGCGGCATCTTCTCGAGAAGCTCCTGCTTGCCATAAAGAACCCCGACCCCGGTCGGCCCCAGAAGTTTGTGCCCGGAGAACGCGTAAAAATCGCAACCAAGATCTTGCACATCCACAGGGGTATGCGCCACAGCCTGCGCGCCGTCCACAAGAACGGGGATATTCTTTTCATGCGCCAGCCGGACGATCTCCTTCACCGGATTGACCGTCCCGAGCGCGTTGGAGACATGGACCACGGAAACAAATTTCACTTTATTTGTAAGAAGTTTTTTGAATTCTTCCATCACAAGCTCGCCGCCATCATTGATCGGCGCGACTTTGAGCTTGATCCCGATCTGTTCCGCGAGCATTTGCCAGGGAACAATGTTGGAGTGATGTTCCATGTGCGTGATCAGAACTTCATCCCCCGCTTTCAAAAAAACCTTGCCATAGCATTGAGCCACAAGGTTGATCGCCTCGGTAGCGCCGCGCACAAAAATGATCTCTCTATCCGAAACCGCGTGGAGAAAATTCTGAACTTTATGCCGGGCGCTTTTATATCGCTTGGTCGCCTGTTCGCTCAGACAAAAGATCCCGCGATGGATGTTCGCGTTCTCTTTGGAATAATATTGCGTCAGGGCATCGATCACGGCTTGCGGTTTTTGGGTCGTTGCCGCGCTATCAAGATAGACTAGCGACTTTCCGTAGACCTGTTCCTTAAGGATCGGAAAATCCCGGCGGATCTTCTCAATGTCCCATCCCGTTTCATAGGTCATACCTCACGCCCCCGTATTGTTTAGCTGTTCGTTCAATTTCCCGTTCACGAGTTCCAATAACGGCTCTTTTAAATATTCCAACCCCGACCGCTCGATCACTTCCCGGGCAAAGCCCTGAGACAATATCCGTCCGGCCTCTTTTTCGCTGATTCCGCGGGAGCGGAGATAAAAAACCGCGTCTTCCTGAAGCTGACCGATCGCGGCGCCGTGGCTGCATTTGACATCAT
This sequence comes from uncultured bacterium, assembly GCA_964524195.1. Taxonomy (GTDB): domain Bacteria; phylum Omnitrophota; class Omnitrophia; order Omnitrophales; family Aquincolibacteriaceae; genus Aquincolibacterium. The sequence continues at coordinate 2,416 of CAZGCC010000139.1, forward strand.
CGGCAAGGATCTCAAGCTGCGGCTGAGTATCAACTTTCGCGGTGTCCGAAAGGAGCAGGTTTTTATTGGTTTGATGCGCGTCCGTGCGCTGGGCGTCCTGGCGCACCAGAACCTGCCCGCGAAAAACGCCCCCGGAATTCCCAGCCAAAAGCCCTTTAAAGAACTGATCGCTTTTCCCATCAGCCTTCTGGTGATCCACAAAGGTTTGATGGTCCAGCAACTGATCTTTATCTCCTAAATAAAGCCCGTTCAGCACACAGGACGCGCCCTCTTCAACCAGCGAAACGCGGCAATCATTCCGCATCAGCCGGGCCCCGGTTGAAAGCGCGAATGAGACAAAAGAACTTGAGCGATGCTGCGTCACTTGCGTGGTCGCGATATGAAAAGCCTCCGGATGTTCCCTCTGGATCTTGCAATGTTCAAGGGCGGAACCTTCTTCAAGCACGATTTCGGTCACAACATTCGTGAAATAGCGTTCCCCGCTCACAGCGCGATAAGTTTCCACGATCGCGGCCTTGCTTTTCTTCTCCAGCACGATCAGATTCCGCGCCTGGGACGAATTCCCATTCCGGGAAGCCTGGGCAAGGTTCACAACATGAAGCGGCTCTTTCAGGGTAAAATTCTCAGGGATCCGGATCAAGAGCCCGTTTTGGAAAAATCCTGTGTTCACTGCCGAAAAAGCATCGCGTCCGGAAACAGCATATCTCCCCAGGAAAGAGGCCACCCAATCCGGCCTTGCGGCGATCGCTTCCGTAAGGGCCATCACTTCGATCCCTTCCGGGACCGAGGAATGCTCCGGCAGGAATTTTCCGTTGATCGTAAAAAGCGCATTCCGCCCGGGCTTTTCTTTCAAGACCGCAAGAATTTCCGGAGAAAACGACGGGGCCTCGTCCTGAACCGCCAGCGCCGTTTCGACAAGAGAAGTCACATCCGTATACCGCCAAGCCTCGTCCTTCACTGTTGGGAAACCCTGCCGGGAAAAAGAAGCCATGGCCTCTTCGCGCAGACGGAGAAGCCAGGAAGGCTCCTGCTTGCGGCCTTCTTTCAGATCCTCAAACGCCTTCATGTATTGTTCCGTTGTTTTAGTCATAATTTTTCACCGGGACTTGAGACCCGAGACGAGAGACTGGAGTCTCTAGTCTGTAGTCTCTAGTATTCCTTGACCCACTCATATCCTTTTTCTTCAAGCTTGAAGGCAAGGTCCTTGCCCCCGGAAAGCACGATCTTTCCACCCATCAGCACAT
>CAZGCC010000140.1:0-1376 GCA_964524195.1 uncultured bacterium
CGGCCGGATATGTTTTCCTTAGGCGTTTGGCCTGCCTATTATTCAAAAGCCAAAGGAGCCCATGTCTGGGACTTGGAGGGGAATAAGTATGTCGACATGAGTATTGGCGGCATCGGAGCCAATGTCCTGGGTTATGCGGACCCTGATGTCGACAAGGCGGTAAAACACGCGATCTCGAACGGTTCAAGTTCATCGCTTAATTGCCCCGAAGAAGTCGAGCTGGCGGAAACCTTGTGTGATATTCATCCTTGGGCGCAGATGGTCCGCTTTGCGCGAACCGGCGGAGAATCCATGGCCGTCGCCGTGCGCATCGCCCGGGCCCATACCGGCCGCGACACGGTCGTGATCTGCGGCTATCACGGTTGGCACGATTGGTATTTGGCCGCGAATGTTGGGACCGAAAATGCCTTGGGGGAGCATTTGATCCCGGGCTTGAGTCCCACGGGGGTCCCGAGTGCGACCTGCCTGGTTTTCCGCTACAACGACCTTTCCAGTCTCAAAAAAGTCCTCGCTGAAAATAAAGGGAAGATCGCCGCCATTGTCATGGAACCTATCCGCAGCGTCCAGCCCGCGGAGGGTTTCTTGGAAGGTGTCCGTCAATTAGCCACCGAAGCAGGCGCTGTGCTTGTCTTCGATGAAATATCCTCCGGTTTCCGAATTCACTTCGGCGGCGCGCATCTCGTTTTCGGCGTGGAACCCGACATCGCCGTCTTTTCCAAGTCATTAGGTAACGGATATCCTATCGGCGCCATCGTGGGCCGCGCTTCGGTCATGGAATCCGCTCAAAAGAGTTTTATCAGCAGCACGATGTGGACCGAACGGATCGGGCCTGTGGCCGCTCTGGCAACGCTCAAAAAATTCCGAGCTCGAAAGGTTCATGAACATCTCGTGAAGACCGGAGCTGCGGTCCAAAAAGGGTGGAAGGCTTGCGCCCAAAAAAAAAGTCTCGCCGTTAAAGTGTCCGGGATCGAACCTCTGAGCCATTTTGTTTTCGACGATCCCGACGCTCTGGACATGAAAGCTTATTTCATCCAGGAGATGCTCAAAAAAGGGTTTCTGGCATCCAACCTTTTCTATGCGATGTTGGCACATACCCCGAAGCATGTTGCGTCTTATCTGGCCGCCGTAGGAGAAGTCTTTGCGGATATGAAACGCCTGAAAGATAGCGGCAAATTACGGAGCGCTTTAAAAGGCGAACCGTCTGCCGCGGGATTCAAACGGATAACCTAAATGATCGACCGACTGGTTCTTGGCACGGCTCAACTCGGTATCAGGCACGGCATCAACAATAAGATCGGGAAGCCTGCTTTCAAAGACGCTTTGGACATCGTAAAAACTGCGATCGACGCCGGGATCTTTCATTTTGATACCGCCCA
>CAZGCC010000140.1:1386-2491 GCA_964524195.1 uncultured bacterium
ATTAAAAGTGGGTGAACGCGTCAAGGTTTACAGCAAACTGGATCCGCAGTCCGTGCTTGAAGAACCCAAGGAGCTGATGGACTCCATCGAGGAGTCCCTGAAAAAACTTCAGATCAAAGAGCTGGAAGGCTTAATGCTTCATCATGAAAATATGCTAGAGGCTTGGCGTGAAAAGCTTCGGGCTTTTGTCCGCGCTTTGCGCCAAAGCGGGAAAGTCCGGAAATTCGGGGCCTCCTTTTATTCCCCTGAGAGAGCGCTCAAGGCTCTGGACCTGGAGGAGATCGATTTCATTCAAATACCGGCCAGTATTTTTGACCAGCGTTTCAAGGATCAGGGGGTTGTTAAAAAAGCGCGCGATCTCCGGAAACAGGTTTTTGTGAGAAGCATTTATTTGCAGGGGTTGCTTCTGATGGACGCGAACGCTATCCCCGATCACATGAACTATGCCCGCGACCCCATTAAGAAATTCAATGACCTGGCAAAACGCCTGGGCGTGACCCGACAGGAGTTGGCGGTGGAACATATCAAACAAAATTATCCGGATTGCTTTGTGATCGCTGGCGCCGAAAGCCGCGCCCAGATCGCTGAAACCGTGACGCTCTTCAGAGACCCAAAAAATTTCGGAGACCACGGCGCTGATCCGGCCGCAAAATGTTTATAACTATAACAATTATCCACCACTCGGGCTCATCTGCGTTGGATCCGCCTTGCGCGCGAAAGGTTATAACGTGCGCATCATCAACTGCGCTTTTGAAAAAGACTCGCTCAAGACCCTCACCGAAGCTTTGCCGGGGGTCCTCTTCGCGGGCATCTCCATGATCACGTCGGAAGTTCCGGATGCTTACCGGATCATCCAATTCATCAAAAAAAATTCAAATGTCCCAGTCGCGGCCGGAGGATGGCACTGCACGCTTTTTCCGGAGCAAATGGCCGCCTCGCCGCTCGTGGATTATGTGATCCCCGGAGAAGGGGAGGAACATGTCGTTTCTCTGGCAGACCAACTCGCGGCCGGAGATCCCCCGAAAGAAAAAATATTTCCGCGCCGCGTCCTGGATATGGAGAAGCTGCCCCCGCCGGATTATTCCATCGATCCCGGCATCGAAAG
>CAZGCC010000140.1:2686-3103 GCA_964524195.1 uncultured bacterium
CTTCCCTATGAGAGCAGCCGCGGATGTCCCTCGCAATGCACCTTTTGCATCAACGTTGTCGCCGACAACACACGCTATCGCAAAAAGAGCGCGGCCAAGGTCCTTTCCGAGGTCGAAGAGATCGTCCGACATTATCGACTGACCCATCTCAAGATCATTGATGATAATTTCTTTGTGGATATCAAGCGAGCGCGTGAGATCTGCGAAGGGATGATCCGTAAGGGGCTCCCGATCACCTGGGATGCCGAGTGTCGCTGCGATTATTTCAATGACCGGATGATCAATGACGACCTTTTAAAACTCCTCAAACGATCGGGCCTTGTCCAATTAACGCTCGGGATCGAATCCGGATCACTGCACACGCTCACGCTGATGAAAAAAAACATTACGCCCGCGCAGGCGGAACATGCCGTCAAA
>CAZGCC010000140.1:3113-3608 GCA_964524195.1 uncultured bacterium
GAGAACGGACGGATGAAGGAGGTATATACTTTTTTCAATGGCGATCGCATCTCCCACCGCGGAAACCATAAAGAGACTTTTGCTACTGAACCAAAAGGATGGACAGGTAATGGAAGTACCTCCGACGGCAATAATTTCGGATGGTCGACTACCAGTTATACAAAAAACAATAATGCCGGATACATGAAGGACAAAGGCGAAATCGGTGGCATCATTGCTCGTTCTTCGTTCATCCTTGAGATCCCTGAGGAATCGATCGCGGACATTCGCCAAACCATTGTTTTTATCAACCGCCTTCGGAAATACCCCTATTTCACATGCGGCGTCGGGACATTCCGTCCTTATCCCAAATGTGAATTGACGGAAGGGTTGATCAAAAAAGGATATCTCCAGGAACCCAAAACGCTTGAGGCTTGGACCGAGCGTCCGGTGATCGACCTTTATACTTCCGCGGAATATGTCCGCCCCTGGCAGGTCAATGGCGCGTACTCCGAC
>CAZGCC010000141.1:0-3594 GCA_964524195.1 uncultured bacterium
CTGGCATCTTTGGTTCTTTGCCGTTTATCCGGTCCTGCTTATGTTCTGCCTGTTCATTTTTTCGGCGATCCATGTGCAGATGGCCGCCACGCGCGAAAAATCCCATCTTTTCCATCTCGCCACGCGCGACGGACTGACCGAGCTTTATGTGATCCGCCATTTCCGTCTTATCATGAATCAGATCGTGCGCGAGGCAAGCGTCCGCAAAGAACCTTTGTCGGTCATCCTCTTCGACCTGGATTATTTTAAAAAGATCAACGATACCTACGGGCACCCCGCGGGCGACATGGTCCTCAAGAAAACGGCGGCGCTCGTCCTTTCTTTTATCCGGAAGCGCCGCCCTTTCCGGGAGATCGACTTTGCGGCCCGTTACGGCGGTGAAGAATTCATCTTAATGCTTCGCAAGGCGGGGCTCCAAGAGGCCGCGACGGTGGCGGCGGAACGAATCCGGAAAAAAGTCGAAGAAACCGAATTCGTTTGGGAAGGCAAGCGTATCCCTGTCACGATAAGCTTGGGCGTGGCAACGCTGCATCCGGGCGAGAATGTCCCGGACCCCATGGTCCATCGCGCCGATGTGGCGCTTTACAAGGCTAAAGAAGCCGGAAGAAACCGTGTTTGCATGGAAGGCCGTTAGTCTTTTTCGCGCCTTGACCAAACTTTCCGGAAGCAATACACTTTCACGGCAAATTGTTCGGGGAACGGGAAACGGTGAACGAAGAGCGGAAGCGTTATCCGTTTCCCGATCAGCGTTTCCCTATGGTTAAGGAGAGGTGGCAGAGTGGTCGAATGCGGCGGTCTCGAAAACCGTTAGGCTCGCAAGGGCCTCATAGGTTCGAATCCTATCCTCTCCGCCATGATTTCATTAAAACATAAAAGAGATCATGACGATCTTATCGCCGAGGATTAAGGATGTCCTCGTGCGACAAGGCCGGCAGTTTTGGTTTGGGCAGAAGGGGATTCGAACTTTTTATAGGAGGCGTCGAATGCAAATCGTAAAAACAGCGGTTGTCTTAATAGCGATTTCTTTTAGCTCATTCCCAATGATGGCGCAGGCTTCTTCTGATCAAGTTCAGGCATATTTGGATCAAGGAGAAGCTTATGGACGACAAGGGCAATTTGATAAAGCGATAGCAGAAATTAATAAGGCGATAGAATTAGACCCTAAGAATGCCAATGCATTTAATGATCGAGGGCTTGCATTGTGGCTCAAGGGGGATATGAATCCTGCGTTGGCCGATTATAATAAAGCTATAGAGCTCAACCCTACATTTGCTACGGCTTACAATAATAGAGGTCTTTTGTATGGGAAAGGGCAAGGGGAAATGGATCTTGCAATAGCCGATTTTAGTAAAGCTATTGAACTAGATCCAAAGCTTGTAGACGCATATCTTAGTAGAGGGATGGCATATTCTTTTAAGCAAGAATTTGACAAGTCGATCGAAGATTATGGCAAGGTAATCGAAATAGATCCCAATGCTGGCGATGCATATTTTAATCAAGCCGTGGTTTATTTTTATAAAGGCGAGTATGCAGAGGCATGGAAGAATGTTCATTATCTTCAAAGCATCAGGGGAAAGGTGCCCGCAGAATTCATTAAAGATTTAAGTTCAAAGATGTCAGAACCCCAGCGCAGTATGCCTCTTCGTGAAAAAGGCCTTGTTGTCCATTTCGGCCCCAAAACAGTTGTTGCCGGGATTTCAGGGAGATTCATGTATAGCGTGGGGTTGAATGGCGAAAAGAAGTCCGTTGATCTTCCGGAAGACCTCGTAGAAGCATTCTTAAAGCAGGATAAGATAGTTCAAGAAAATGGTATTTGGATAGTCATAACAAATCCCGCCGCCTATTCTGCAGAAGAAAACGAGATGGTAAATACTCTCGGGAGCCTATGCAAACAAAAGAACATTGTTTTGTTTAAAGCCAGGGGAATGGATCTTCCCGGAGGCTGGAAGAGGATTAATTAGAAGCCGCTTTAAATAATGTAGTCGTGGTAATGCTTTAAATTTTTGGTTCTTTCAGTTCGATTGGTTTGAAGGCGGGTTCGTCGAGAGTGATGAGCCGCCTCAATATCACGAGCGCGGTGAGTTTTTATAAGCAGAAGCATTTCAGTAGGCTGCAGAGCTCGCCTGCCGCTGCGGATTAAGAGGGAATTCGAAGCGATGTTCTCCACAAATCAAACGCATGGATATGAAAACTTATGAAACATAAAATGCTGGCGGTGGAAAAAAAGGGAGATATCCCTAAGAAGTATCGCGGGAACCCCATCGGATTGTTATTGGAATATCATAATCTGAACCGTCCCCTTGAAAAATATTCCGAAGCGAAGCTTTTGATCGGTATGTGCATGGATAATCGTAAATATCTTCGTTTGCCCGACAATTTCGCGTTCATTATTCGCTCAGGCGGCGCCAATCTGAGGTACAGCGAATTCAAGGTCTCATACGCGATCGCGGTTGGAAAGGTAAGGCACATCGCCCTGATCGCTCATGACCATTGCGCGATGGTGAACTTGATAGCGCGAAAAAAGGAGTTCATCAAAGGACTCATTCAGGGAGCCGGTTGGAGCAAAGAGGCGGCCGAAGAGCATTTCATGAACTTAGCTCCGATGCATGAGATTGGGAATGAGATCGATTTTTTAATGGGAGAGAAACAAAGACTGAGTAAACGATATCCCAAGATCAAGATCGCGCCTCTGTATTACCGCGTTAAAGAGAATAAGTTATACTGTCTTAGCTAGAGAGAAGCTTTCAGCTCAAACTAAAGGAAAAAAATTGGATTACTTGATCTTCGCCAGGAAATTCAGGCCGCAGACCTTTGAAGAGATCGTGGGACAGGAAACCGTCACAACGACCCTCCGGAATGCCATCCGCCAGGAACGCGTGCCGCAGAGCTTTCTTTTTTCTGGGCCTCGCGGCGTCGGAAAGACTTCGACGGCTCGTATTCTCGCCAAAGCGCTCAACTGCAAAGAAGGCCCCACGGGAAAGCCTTGCGGGAAATGCATTTCCTGTAAAGAGATCGAGCAGGGGAACTCGATGGATGTGCTTGAGATCGACGGCGCGTCGAACCGCGGCATCGAAGAGATCCGCACGCTTCGCGAAAATGTAAAATTCAAACCCTCTGCAGGCCGCCACAAGATCTACATCATCGATGAAGTCCATTCCTTAACGGGCGATGCTTTTAACGCGCTCCTGAAGACCTTGGAGGAACCGCCTTCTCATGTGAAATTCATTTTTGCCACGACCGAAGCCCACAAGGTGCCGCTCACGATCTTGTCCCGCTGCCAGCGGTTCCAGTTCAAGCGGATCTCCGTTCCGGAAGCAGTGGAGAAGCTTGAGAAGATCGCGAAAAAAGAAAAGCTGACATGCGATAAGAACGCGCTTTTCATGATCGCGAAGGCCACGGAAGGCGCGCTCCGCGACGCGGAAAGCCTTCTCGACCAGCTGGCGAGTTTTTCGGACGGAAAGATCAAGGAAGAAGATGTCCTGACGCTTCTGGGTCTTGCCTCAGAAGACATGTATCTCTCGGTCCTTGCGGCGATCCGCTCAAAAAAGGGCGATGAGATCTTCGGGCTTGTGAAGAAACTCTATGACGAAGGAT
>CAZGCC010000142.1:0-1001 GCA_964524195.1 uncultured bacterium
GCTTCTTCTGCCTCCAGTGATACGATCAGTCTCGATTTCAAGGACGCCGAGATCGGGACCGTGTTGCGCGTCCTGAGCATGAAAAGCAATGTCAATATCGTGGCCGGTCCGGAAGTCAAAGGACTTGTGACCGTAAGACTTGATAATGTTCCATGGGATAAGGCGCTTGATGTGATCCTCCGGACTTACAATTATGTTTATGAACGCGAAGGCAATATCATCCGCATCACGACCCGCGAGAACATGAAGCTTGAGCCCGTCGAGACCAAGACATTCATTTTGAACTATTCTAAGGCTGCTGAAATTCAGGCTTCGATCGCTGATATCCTCACCGAGCGGGGACGGATCAAGGTTTCCGAGCGAAGCAATATGGTGGTTGTGACGGATATTCCGACGAATCTTTATAAAATTGGCGAGGTGATTAAGAAGCTCGACCAACCCACATCACAGGCTTTCATTGATTCAAAGATCATCAAAACCGAAGCTGGCGCTATCGAGAATATGGGCATACAGTGGCAGCCGACCGTGAGTGCGAGTGGCTCGGCTAGGCCGACAACTTTTCCATTTGCGCAGGCCGGTCAGTCTTCATTGCCAGGAAGCATACAACAGTTTTTTCCAATTGTGAGTAGTGATCCTGCCGATCCGCTCGGAACACTTGGGAAGACTGTAGCTAATTATGCTGATGCGCGTAATTTCCCATATACTGCTCCAGTTGTGTCTGGAAATACTTTCACCTATGGGACATTGGATTTTACAAATTTTAAGGCAACGCTTAATTTTCTCAAATCATATGCAAATACAAAAGTTGTGTCCAACCCTCGTGTTATAGTTTTGAATAATCAAACGGCGCATATCCAGGTTGGGCAACAAATTCCACTACCAAGCTATGAGCGAAATGAGACTACTGGAAGCATGGTTATTTCCGGATTTGATTATCGTGACATTGGGGTTATTCTCAATGTGACGCCTCACATCAATTCCACAGGTGAGATTCTTGTAGA
>CAZGCC010000142.1:1011-3526 GCA_964524195.1 uncultured bacterium
ATCTGAAGCCGGAAGTGAGTTCCAAAAATGGAGATCAGTCGTTTGGCACTACTCAGATGACTGCACCTATATTTGATACAACGGTAGCTGAAACACAGGTGCTTATACGAAGCGGTCAAACTATCGCGATCGGCGGCCTTCTGACAGACAATACATCGCAGAGTGAGACCAAGGTTCCTTATCTTGCGGATATTCCGATAGTTGGCAAGTTGTTCCGGTCAAAGCGGCAAGGAACGGATGGGGCCCTTGGACCTGAGAACAAAAAAATCGAAACGCTCTTTTTTGTAACAGTTACTACGGTGGATTCACAGGGACAGCCTGTGGGTGCCAAAGTTGACGGGAAAGATGACCAGTCAAAAGACGATCAAGCCCAGCAAAAAACGGCTGCAACGGATGCCGCGCCGGGCGTGAAAGATTCTGAGAAGTCAGTAGTTTCGGATGACACGAACAAGGACAAGCCGGTCTAAAAAGGTCCGGTCTTCAGGGTTCTTCAGGAAGGCTTTCGACAGGCCTTAGAGTTCGTAGGTTCCGCCTCGGAATAAGTTGACGCTTTTTCTTTCCTCTCAAGAATGATGCCCGCCCAAAATCCCAAAGTTTCCGCCTCAACAGCAACCATTGTCTTGTCATTTTGAAGGGGAGCGTCCCCTTGCAACGGTGAATTTCAGAATGGCGGATATTTTATAGCGTTAACGAAAGGAAATAAGGTCATGGAACGGCAAATTTTAATTTCACAGGATGCTAACGAAAAACAGGACGGCCGGCTCGAGGAATTTTATATCGAGCGGGGAGATTCGAAGAAACTTTTCGGGAATATCTATGAAGGGGTCGTGAAGACCGTGATCCCGGGGATCGATGCCGCGTTCGTGGATATCGGGACGGGGAAGGACGGATTTCTTTATGTCGGAGACGCGCTCCGATCGCCGATGGATCTGGATGCGGAGTTTGATGACGGAGAGGAAAAGAAGGCGGAAGGCGCGCCCGGCGTCATACAGCCCGGAGCTCCTGCGCCGGTCGAAGGAGTTCCCCAGGCGCAAGGTCAAGTTCCGCAGGGTCAGGTCCCGGTCCAGGGGCAGCCCCAAGGACAGCCTCAGGGACAACCAGGTCAACAGCAGCAGGGACAACAAGGACGGAACCAGGGAAGGCAAGGGGGACGCGGAAGGCATCAACAGGGGGGCCGTCACGGCGGCCGGAATCAGCATCAGAATCCCCACCATCCGCCCCAGCGTCGGCCGAGGATTGAAGAGGTTTTGAAAGTCGGGCAAAAGATCATTGTTCAGGTGGTGAAGGAGCCGCTCGGGAACAAGGGGCCGCGGCTTACGACGCAATTCTCCATTCCGGCGCGATATCTTGTCATGATGCCTGGCGAATCAAAGATCGGTATTTCCCGCCGCGTGGAAAGCCGCTCCGAACGGGACCGGATCCGCGGGATCTTTCGCAATCTCGAGATCCCCAAAGGGGTCGGGTTCATTGTGCGGACGAACGCCGAAGGGAAAAGCGATGTGGCGTTCAACCGGGATATCCACTATTTGATCCGTCTCTGGAAGAAGGTTCATAGCATGATCTCCGCCAAAAAAGCGCCGGTCATGATCCATCAGGAGCTGGGTCTTGTGGAACGGGTGATCCGCGACCATGTGAATGAAGAGACCACGAAGATCATCGTGGACCATCCCGAGATCTTCAAGAAGCTCAAGCGGTTCACCTCGGTCTACATGCCCGGTCAGGACATGCCGATCGAGTTCGCGAAAGAAAAGGGAAGTCTCTTTGAGCGGCACGGGATCGAAAAAGAGATCGAGCGGACTTTCCAGAAGAATGTGCATCTGAAGTCGGGCGGCTATGTCGTGATCGAGCAGACCGAAGGGCTTGTCGCGATCGATGTGAACACCGGGAAATTCACCGGAAATAACAAGGGGCTTGAAGAGACGGTCTACAAGAACAATGTGGAGGCCGCGCAGGAGATTGCGCGTCAGCTCCGGCTCCGCGATGTCGGCGGGATCATCGTGATCGATTTTATCGACATGGAGCAGGGCCAACACCGGCGCAATCTCTTCAATATCTTCAAGGAGGCGGTGAGCAAGGACCGCGCCAAGACGCATCTGGTGCAGGTCTCGGAACTCGGGCTGATCCAGATGACGCGCCAGCGGATGCGTCCGTCGCTTGAAAGCGCCGTTTATGACACTTGTCCCTACTGCGAAGGAAAGGGCAATATCAAATCCACGGCTACAATGTCGATCCAGGTCATCCGGGAATTGCGGAAGTCGCTGAAGGATTCGCGGGACCGTATCGTGAACGCGTATGTGCATCCGGAGGTCGCCGAAAGACTGCTTCTGCAGGAGAAAAAGGCGCTCCGGTATCTTGAAAAAAGCACCGGAAGCCGTATTTCGGTCTATTCCGAGCCTACCGCGCATCGCGAAGATATCAATATCACATTCATCAAGTAAGATTAAAAATCTAAGGCTGGGGAATAGAGACCGGAGACAAAGGCGTCAAAGCCTGAAATTATTTTGTCTCCGGTCTC
>CAZGCC010000143.1:0-2536 GCA_964524195.1 uncultured bacterium
GCGGTACGAACAAAAAAAGCCTGATCGGAGTTTTTGAAAATATCGGGGCCGCGACTTTCCCCTGCACGCATTTTGCGATGTCCGTTTATATCAAGTTGACGGATGCGCAGGGCGCTTATCACTTCCGGTTGGAGCTCACCGATCTTCAGAGCGATACCGTTATCGGGAAAAGCGAAATGCCCGAGGAGGTTCGCGTGCCGAGCCCGCTTGACGCGCATGAGCTCGTGTTCAATCTCCGGGGGGTCCGTTTCATGCACGCGGGGAACTATGAGTTCAGGATCTTCGCCAACGACCGAATTTTCGGACAAAAGAAGCTGGTGGTCGAGCAAGTCGATTCAAACCGTCCGCCCAACGAAAGATAAGATCTTCCTATGGCAAAGAAAGCGCTTGTGGTTCTTGCGGAAGGATTCGAGGAGATCGAGGCGATCGCCCCCATTGATATTTTACGGCGCGCCGGAATACGCGTCACAGTGGTCGGACTGAATGACCGGCATGTGAAAAGCTCCCGGAACCTCACCGTTCAAGCCGATATCCTTCTGAAGGACCTTGCCGAGGATATGGATGCTGTGATCCTGCCTGGAGGAATGCCTGGTGCGACCCATCTTGCCCGTTCCGTAGAACTGGCCGTTTTAGTCAAAAAGATGGGTAAGGAGGGAAAAGTCGTGGCGGCTATTTGCGCCGCTCCAGCAGCCGTGTTGGCTCCCTTGGGAATTCTCGACGGTAAAAAAGCGACATGCTATCCGGGTTGCGAGGCCGATTTCTCTAAATCGACAGTTTATTCCAAGGAGTCCGTGGTGGTGGATGGGAACCTTATCACGAGCCGGGGACCGGGTACGGCGCTTGAATTTTCGCTTGAGATCGTCCGCCATCTGGTAGGTAAGGAGATGGTGGAGATTTTATGCGAAAAGATGATCATCAAGGCTTAAGCGGGATGAAGTCCTTTGAGGTGGAGCAGAAATACAGGGTTAAGGACCCAAGAGCGATACGGGATCTTTTGAAAAAGATCGGCGCTAAAAAGATTTCCGGAGGGCTCGAATCAAACGAGTTCTTTGACCGCGGTGGTTCTCTTGCCAGAAAAAAGATGGCCTTGCGGCTCCGTCGCTTCGGAAGGCAGGCGACGCTAACGCTTAAGGGCCCGCGGCTTCGCTCGCGGTTTACGAAACGGCTTGAGATCGAAGAAGCGGTCGATTACAAGCCGCTTAAAACGATTCTTCTTCTTGCGGGTTTCCGGGTTTTGGGGAACTACTGGAAAAAGCGCGAACTCTTTAAGCTCGGGCGAACTATCGTGGCTTTGGATTTTCTTAAAAAATTCGGGTGGTTTCTTGAGATCGAGGGCCGGTCGAAGGCGATCGCACACTTCGAGGAAAAGCTCGGTTTTTCGCGTGCGGATCACGAGAAAAGATCTTATCTCCAAATGATCTTCGGTTGGAAACATTGAGAAGGAGGAACTTATGGTAGTCGCATCAGATATCCGGGTGGGAAATGTCATACGCATTGACGGGAAGCTCTGTAAGGTTTTGACGCAGGAGATCCGCGGGACGGGAAAGTTCGGCAAGAGCGCGATGCTCAAACTGAAGAGCCTTGAGGAAGGGAATGTGATCGAAAAAAAGTTACCGGCCGACTCCCACGCGGAAGAAGTGGATGTCCATGTTGGGAAGATGCAATATCTTTACCGTGAGGGGGATCAGTTCATGTTCATGAATATGGAGAACTATGAGCAGTTCGCTCTCTCCGCTAAAGCTGTTGGCAAGTACGAGGTATTTCTCAAGGAGAATGAAGTGATAGAGGTGCTTTTCGGTGAAGGGAAGGCCCTGAGCATCGCGTTTCCGAAGATCGTCGAGCTTAAAGTGGTGAGCGCTCCGAAGGGATTAGGTTCCGACGCGAATTTCAAGGAGGCCGAGCTGGAGAACGGCTTGAAGGTTTTGGTGCCGCAATTTGTCAGCGAAGGCGAAACGATCCGCCTCAATACCGATGATCTAAGCTACTTGGACCGGGTTTCCATAAGAAGCATGTCCTGAAAAGGTCCCCGATTCTGGGGATCAAAACAGAACGGACGAGAGAGGGACCTCGATCAAAGTCAGGAGTACTCATAGAAATCCTAGGAGGAATTATGAGCGTGGATCATGAGGTGCATCACCGGAAGAAAAAGATCCTGGCCGTGGATGATGACGGCTTGGTACGGCGGTCGCTGGAACTGCTTCTTTCGGATGCCGGATACGAGCCGGTCGTCGTGGGGAGCGGGCAGGAGGCGCTCGCAGTGCTTGTTCGGAAGCATTTTGATCTTCTGATCACCGATATCCGCATGCCGGGGATGGACGGGCTTCAGGTGATCCAGGCGGTCCGGGATTATTGCCAGGAAATGAAGAAACATCCGATCCCCGAGATCGTTTTGACGGCTTATAACGATGAACGGGTCAGAGCATCCGCGGAACGGCTTGGCATCCGTGATTTTTTAATGAAGCCTTTCAAGGTCGATGAATTTCTGAAGGTTTTGGAGCGGTACTTGGGCCGTGGAGTCACTGTTTGAAAAGAGATC
>CAZGCC010000143.1:2546-3516 GCA_964524195.1 uncultured bacterium
GTCGGGTTTTAAGAAGGGATCCTTATGCGGGATTCTCAGGTTGTTCCATAGACATCATTTGGTTCAAATTTCTCCACACAGGTTTTGTTCCTCCCTTCCGCTTTCGCCCGGTAGAGCGCTTTATCTGCCCGGCTGATCACAGCGTTGCCATCTTCATCTTCCGAATGCAAAGTTGCAATGCCGAGGCTTACTGTGACCGGGATAGAGTAGTGTTCCCACACCATCGGTGCTTTTGCGATAGTTTTACGGATGCGCTCGGCAACTTTAAAGGCAGCTTCCGCAAGATGTGTATCCGGGAGAAGTACGATAAACTCTTCACCGCCGTATCGCGCTGTAAGGTCTTCTTGTTTTCGCCGGCTCAATCGAATTGAATTGAGGATCATGGTTGAAAGTTGTTTCAGAACCGCATCTCCGGCCAGATGGCCGTAAGAGTCATTAATCTGCTTGAAATTATCGACATCAATAGGAATGATCGCGAACGATCTTTTCATGGCACGGGAATAGATGACCGTCTCGTTCAAAACATTGCGAAAATGACGGATGACGAAAAGACCCGTCAATCCATCGCGGGTAGAGAGCTTGAAAAAATGCTCCTTTTCTTTGTCTGAGGCGAGTTTGGCGTAGATCGATGCGAAGATGAAAAGACACGCAATGAGCGCCAAGGGGTGTATCACACTTAGCCAAAGGCCCGTAAATGAGAGTACCCCGAAGGATACCAGGATCCAAGAAACGCCTAAAATCAGGCCCCCGGTAAAAGAGACCAGATTGCGGAAAGGGATAAAAATAAACAGGGCGATTATGACGATCCCAATCAAGCACAGCGCATTGATGAATGGAGACGCGGGGGTGACGAACTGGCGCGTAAGAATACTGTTCGCAACCTGGCCGATAATCGCTACGCCGGGAGATTGAGGCGCGATCGGAGAAGGTTTGATGTCGGTATAGCCGGGAGCCGTGAAGCCGATCAGAC
>CAZGCC010000144.1:0-3496 GCA_964524195.1 uncultured bacterium
AGGGAGTAAAGCATGCCAAGCACTCCAGGGCTTCCGGCAATTCCTTCGATAAAACCAAGGGCGATCGTAATGATAGAGTTGAAAAGAAAGAACATCCAATATTCCGTCCGGCGCGCGCGGCCGTTAAACACAGCGTATTTTTTCAAAACCTCAAGATACCAATTCATAGCACCTCCTTTTTTCAGGGATCATCGCTTCAGGACGAATGTTATCTTTTGTTCCTTCTCCTTATAAAAAAAAATCCTCCTCCGCGGTCGCCCACGGAGGAGGATATTCCAGACTTAAGAATGTCCAGGCGAGCGTCAGGCTTCGACAACCATCGTCTTGGCCCAATTATCCGCGAGACGATTTCCCTTCCAGAGAACCCAGATGATCTCGAGAATATAACCGATCACAAGCACGAACGGAATGATCAAAAGAATGTTCCGTATCGCCGCTTGAAGGGGCGTTACTTTTTCTCCGGTCATACTGACGATCCGGGTCTTGACCATCGCCCGGCCGGGAGAATAAACCGCGTCACGGAAGACCAACCACACAATGTTAACCAGCACAAGTACAACGCTGCGCACCGCGTCCGGCGCCGCCAAAAGGACCAAACCGATCACGACCCCAAGAACAATGGGAATAACGACCAGGTCTATCAAACCTGCTGCGAACCTTTTCCCTTTACTTGCCGGAACCAATCCATCCATCTCTGACTCCTTTCGTTGAAAGACCTTTAAACCTTAACAAGACATGGTTTTCACATAAAACTCTATAGAGGAAAGACCCGTCTGTCAAAACTTTTTTCCCTTCCCGACTCTACCAATAACGGCCTCTTCCCTTTGAATCTTAACAGACCCGCGAGCATCTTCCGTCGTGTGTCTCCGGACCCTTTTCACAAACTCCATCTGATGCAAAAAAAAAGGTGACAGTCACCTTTTTGGGGACAGTCATGGCCTTCGAATCCCCTTTCTAAGACAGAACTTAAATAAGGCTGAACCGATACCATCGCCTTTTGTAAAAAAAGCATCATTTTTAATATCCACCGGCTCTTTGGGAAACTCTTGAGGACCATCATATCTACAGAGCAAAGGGTCTTCCTCCCCGGAAAAATAAAAGCGACTTGAGCTATAAGGCCAATCCTCGGATCGCAATGCCAGATTCGCTTTGACGGGGTTATACTCCACATATTGACCGCAGACAGCCAAATACCGCTCATCTTCTATGAGCATGCTTTTAAAGCGCTCGCGCCACAAGGGGCCATATCTTTTGTACTTCACATTGAAATAGTGCGTGTACTGCCACTTAATTTGCTGCAAAGCCTTAGAGAAATCGCCTAATTTTTCCAAACCTAACACCAGATGAAAATGGGTGATCATCACGCAGTAATGATACAGCCTGTATCCACCCATCCCTCTCATCGCTTGAAGCAGCCTGATGAACTCCTTGAAATCCTCAGGCTCCAGGAAGATCCATCTTTTCTCTATGGCCCTGGAAAAGACATGCGCACAACATCCGTCGTAAAGCACTTGGCTTCTTGGTTTTCTTGCCATACCTTTATTTTCTCCGCTTTCCTTCCCGCCTGTCCCCAAAAAGGTGACTGTCACCCGTTGTTGAATATTTTCCGCCGTTCTCTTTTTTGATTTTTCCCATAAGTTCCATTTTGATCAATATCGCTGGCAAATTAGAAGCTTCTATTCCGGTAAACTCTAGTATTTCATCCGGCCCCAAAGCTCCCTCATCTTTAAGAGCCTGCAAAACAACATCTTGTTCCTCCTCAGGGACATCCACAGATAGAGGAGTTCCATTTTCCACCTCATCGATTTTCCGCCTGTCCCCCAAAAGGTGACTGTCACCGGTTTTTTCCTCTTCTTTTTTCGGTAGAGGATCGGACGGCTTGCCATCCGCGGATGAGAGCCCGAGCGATAATATTGAGATGATGTTTTTCATGACCGCCTGAGCCCCCACAAGCGGGACTGAGGGAACGGCTTTTTCTCTCGGTGGCCCACATTTATTCTCCAACAACAAACGATCTGCCAAAGCCAACACGATATCATCGGGCGTTTCAGCAAGCACGGCTCCTTCCTTGATCAGCTGATGCGTTCCGCGCGAAGTCAATTGATCTACTGGCCCCGGGAGCGCAAAGACTTCCCGCCCCTGCTCCACCGCCTGATGGGCCGTAATGAGTGAACCGCTCCTTGAATGAGCTTCAACTACGAAGGTGGCATACGAAAGCCCTGACAGGATCCGGTTACGACGCGGAAAATTTTCCGGCAAAGGCGGCATTCCCAAAGGATATTCGCTCAACACAGCGCCCCGTTCCGCGATCCGCTCAAAGAGCTTTTCATGTTCCTTGGGATAGATCACATCAAGCCCGCATCCCATCACCGCGATCGTACGGCCATAAGAGACGCAAAGTGCCGCGTCATGCGCGATCTGGTCGATCCCGCGGGCGAGACCGGACACGATCGTAAGGCCTTTTGCCGCTAACTCCTGAGCGAAGCGCTTTGCCTGCGACCGCCCGTAAAAACTCGGATGCCGTGTTCCCACGATCGCGATCGCATTCCGGTCGCTTTCCGCGATCGTTCCTTTTTTATAAAGAAGAAGCGGCGGGTCCGGGATCTCCTTGAGAATGGCCGGATAATCTTCGTCAGAGTAGAGCAAAAGATCGATCCCCTTTTGCGCGCAGAGTCCGATCTCTTTTGCCGCGTCAAAGGGTGGAACCTGTTGGGGAATTGGGAGCTCTTTTAAGAGGTCTTCGGATCCCATAAGCTCTACGACTTCCTTTGCGGCCCTCCCTTCCGTGAGCAACGCCAAAGCTCGCCGCCGCCCCTCGATCCGCAACCGGTTCAAGGCCAGAAATGCTTGTATTTCTTCTTCCTCGGGAGATGTCATGAGGATAGCCTAATGCAAGATTGATTAAATATCAATATTTATTTTATTTTAATGAACTACGCAAAAAAGGTTCTTGGCCTGGGCGAAACGAGGACGAAAGGGACTTACTTCGCGCCAGCGAGACGGAGGATCTTGCGGACGGCTTCGAGCGGAATATTTTTTTCGACGGTGACTTTTCCAATGCGCCGCGGAAGGACAAACCGTAGTGTCCCCTGGCTCTTTTTTTTGTCCGTCATCATGGCTTTCAGGATCGCATCGCTTTTTAAGTTGAACTTCTTGAGCGAGACAGGCAACTGCAGGGAGACCAGAAGCTTCATCTGGCGCCAGGGAAGGTTCTCAGGACAGAGGCCCCGTTCAGCTCCAAGCTGGGCGGCCATCATCATTCCGATCGCAACGGCTTCGCCGTGCACCAACCCCCGGTAACCCATTGCCCCTTCGATCCCATGAGCAAAAGTGTGCCCGTAGTTAAGGAAGGCGCGCGCGCCTCGGGTCTCGAATTCATCGAAAGTTACCACTCCGGCTTTGATCTTCGCACAGGCAAGCACCACCTTTTCGATCGCGCCAAGATCTTTGCGGAGGATCTTTTTCCCGTGCCGCTCAAGCCAGTGAAAAAGGGCCG
>CAZGCC010000145.1:0-3427 GCA_964524195.1 uncultured bacterium
TGAGGTTCCGGAAACGGTTAAGGGCCGTCACCAAACGGTCCGCGTAAGTGTCATAACGGTAAAGGCAGCGACTGAGCCAATTGTAACCTTGCTGGAGGTCTTCGAGCGTCATGAGCTTTGGAATAAAATTACAGTCCGCGGAACCATGCCCCTTCGTCTCCGTCCAATCCAGGCTCAAGAGGCGCCCTTCCGATTCGAGCCGCTTCATTAAAGGAGTATTGGGCAGCGCCATGAGCGTCCCGCAAGTCGTGAACGGGATCCCGAGCTCCATTAGAAAATCGAAGGTTTCTTTAAAAATATTTTTGTCATCCGAATCGAACCCAACGATCATCCCGGCCACGACCGTCAAATGATACGAATGGATGCGCTTGATATCTTCCAAAACATTCTCGCGCGTGTTTTGCACCTTGCCGGATTCCAGGAGGCTTGCTTTGCGAGGCGATTCGATCCCGACAAAGAGCGCATAAAAATTCGCGGCCTGGAAGAGTTCGAGAAGATCGGGGTGATGCGCTACATTGATCGTCAATTCGCAGGAAAATTCGATCGGATAGTCGTTCTTTTTTGAATATTCCGCGAGAGCCGTGAGAAGTTCGCGGGCGTAAGGGATATTTCCGATGAAATTCGCGTCGCCAAAAACAATGTAATGAGCCCCTTGTTTCACGCAGTGGTCGACTTCGGCAAGTACCTGCGGGATCGTCTTGGTGCGGGGCACGCGGCCGTCCATGATAATGATATCGCAGAATTCGCAGTTGAAAGGACAGCCCCGGCTCGTCTGAAGCGAGAACATATTGTACCGATCGCCCCGGATGAGGTCGTAACGAGGAACGGGACTTTTCTTGATATCCGCTTTCGCCGCGGCTTTATAGAGTTCCCGGGTTTTCCCCTGCTCAAAATCACGAAGGAATTCCGGCCAGATCTCCTCAGCCTCCCCAACGATGCGGTAGTCGCATTTTCCTTCGAACGCTTCAGGGAAAAGGCTGTTGTAGGGTCCTCCCACCGCAATCTTCTTGCCGCGTTTTTGGAATTCCGCGATGATCTCAAGCGCCCGGTGGTACTGGACATTGAACGCGCTGATCGCGATCAGATCGGCCTTCGTTTCGAAATCAATTTCTTCGACATTCTCGTCAGCGATCTCCACTTCCCAGGGTTCGGGGGTCAGAGCCGCGACCGTGGCGATCCCGAGCGGCGTCGTGGAAAAACGGGTACCCGTGAGCGGCTGAAGCCCTTCGAATGACCAGATGGTCGGCTGGAATTTCGGATTAACAAGATATACTTTCAAATTCATGTCCTTGTTGAAGTTAATCATTTTCACTAAATACAACCTGCGGCTTACGGCACACCGTTTCTAATGCTTCCTCAAGAAAATCCCGGAGATAACGACCGAAAGAATAAAATGAATGAAAAGGCTCACCTCTTCCAGGAACGCCCAAGCCATCCGGAAATAATTGACCCCGAACAGATCTCCCCGCTTCCAGGCGATCACGGTATTTTCCCAGAAATGCTGAAGCGGCAGCCGCGTAAAGGTCAATCGCACGGAAAAAAGATTGATCCGGTCCATCCAGAGTTGGAACTTCGAAGGGATCCGGAACCGGTAAAGGTTCTTTTTTTCAAGCGCGGAAGCCGCCTGCTGGTAAAGATGATGGATCTCGGAAACGCGGAGGTCCCGCCATTCCTTCGCGCAACGGGTCATCCGTTCGACCTCCGAGATCACTTTTTTCTCGAGCGCTGTCCGGGGCCGTGTCGCAAGCCAAACCTCTTCCAGCTCCAGCGTCAGCTTCAAGCGGCCCTTGATGCCTGCGAGAATGTCCCGGAAGCGCCTCTGGAAATAGGCCCAACGGGTTTCAATGGGATATCCGGGGCGACGATCCAAACGGTCCTTCAACCGGAAAAAACCGCTGATCATCGGGTGCCCGCCTTCGACATCGATGGAATTCTTGTACCACATAAAATTGGAAACGATCCCCCAATAGTTCTCGGAGCGAAGATCGCGGTTCAGGATCGTCTTCATGTTCTCCACGCTGTAAAAAGTCTGCCACGCCTCCTCGTAGGCCGCGAGCCATTCCCCCGGCTTCATTCGCGGATGACGGTGAGTCTCATGGAAGGTGTCGTAATTGTTAAGGTCCGCGTCCATCAGCATCCCCCGCTCGAGCGCGTGTTTGTAATCCATCGCTCCCGGAAGCGGGGTCATCATAAAAAAAGACGCCTGCCCCGCGCCAAACGACATCAACTTCTGAATGTCCTGCCGGATCGACTCCTTCGTATCCAGCGGGAAACCGATGATATAGGCCAGATGGCAAACGATGCCTACTTCATGGAACGAATCAACGAGTTTTTTGAAATTTTCGATATCATTCTGGTTCTTCTTTGCGGCCTTGAGATTTTCCTGGTTCAAACTTTCCACGCCGATAAAGACCTGCCGGCAACCGGCCCGAGCCGCTTTTTCCACGAAGTTAGGCACCGTATGCGCCTGGGTATCCAACTGCATCATGAAATGGAAAGGGATCCCTTCTTTTTCCTTGAGATCGGTCAGCCGGTCCAGGATCATTTCCCAGTTCTTATGGCGGCAAAAATTGTCATCGGTGAAAAAATAGTGGGAGATCTTGTGACGGCGGTAACCTTCCCGGACCGTTTCGATCAGAAGCTCGACATCGCGAAACCGCATTTTCCGCCCCTGCACATTAATGACCGTGCAAAAACTGCACCCAAAGGGACATCCGCGACCGCAATCGAGCGTTCCGAAATGCTGAAGCGCATACCGGGTCTGGTGCTCGGGATTGATCTGCGGGAACGGCGCGTTGGAAATATCAGGAATATCCTTCAAAAAATCATAAACGGGCTTGAGCCGATCATGCATCGCGTCGGTCAACATGATCTCCCAGTGACCGCCCTCGGCTTCGCCTGCCGTAAGACTCACTCCGGCATTGCGAAGCTTTACAAGCTCCGGAGACAGGTCGGATAAAGTCGCCATCACGCCGCTCACATGGAACCCGCCAATCACAACAGCGATCCCGGCTCTCCGGAACCTCATCGCGATATCCGCGGCGCGCGGGAACTGATTGGACTGCACGCCCACCAAGCAGATAAGCGTTTTGGTCCCGGGTTTTTGATCTTCCCGGATGATCTTTTGATAGGGAATCCCCTGGACCGTATCGTCGATGAGGGTTGTCTCCCACTTCAAGTCCTTGCCCAAGATCCCCCGTTCGCGGACATCTTCGCTAAGACCGTTCAGGCAAGAGAGTGTATTGCTCGGGAGCACCCCTTTCCAATAGCGGATCACATAGCCTTCGTCATCATATTTGGAGGGCTTGATCAGAAAAAGACGGAGGCGTTTGTATTGATGAGAACTCGTTTGAGCAGACTCTACCCTCTGGGGCTCAGAGACGGCCTCGGAAACACAAACGCAGTCAGAGGAAATGGGATTTTCTCG
>CAZGCC010000146.1:0-3422 GCA_964524195.1 uncultured bacterium
GGAGGATCGGGTCCAGCTCGTGGATGGAACTTTCAAAGTTACCTTCGATCCCTTGACCCTTTTTTCTTCGCGGGGGATGCGGATTATTTTGACCGGTACGACCAGCAAGATCAAGCTTCTTGGCAGTTGGGCGCTTCAGGAAGGGATCGAAAATGCGACGGTGGATAGTCTTCTGGCGGATATTGTTCTGGGTCGCCGCGGGCTGACCGGGATCAATGAAGTGGATGTTCGCTCACAAAGTTTTCAATTTTCCTTAAAGAACGCCGATAAAGGAATGTCTCAGAAAACCTAGGGGTTTTTCCGGTTCCATGCGCAAACATCTTGATGATCTGTTTAAGGGGATTGCCATCCTTGAGAAATATCACTGGGATCCCAAGCGCATCTTCAATAAAGTCACTTCTGATTCCCGCGCCGTTGAATCCGGGGATATCTTTGTCGCGTGTCCCGGCACCCGGATGGACGGGCATGATTTTCTGGGCCAGGCGATCTATGCGAAAGCTTCGGTCATTGTCTTCGAAAAAGAACCCGAGGTCACGATCCCGCCACATGTGACCGGCGTTCGCGTCCGGGATTCGCGGGCCGCACTTTCGATCCTTCTCGACCGCTTTTATGATTGTCCCGATCAGAAAATAAAATTGATCGGTGTGACCGGGACCAATGGAAAGACCACCACGACTTATCTCCTCCATCGTCTTTTGCGCGAAAAATTTCCAACCGCGTATCTCGGCACGCTCTGGTACGAACTTCCTTCTGGCAAGGTGACTTCGGTGAATACCACGCCGGGTCCGGAAGTTTTGATCCCGATGTTTCACCAGATGCAGCAGGAGGGAGTGCGGCACTGCGTGATGGAAGTGTCCTCTCATTCGATCAGCCAGAAGCGCATTCATGGGCTAGAGTTCGAGCTCGGGGTTTTTACGCAGTTGACACAGGACCACCTGGATTTTCACCATAGCATGGAAGAATATTTTCAGACAAAACGGGATTTTTTTACCAGTCCGTTCGCGCCTCGCAAGATGCTTTTTAATAAGGACTGCCCCTACGGAAGACGATTGATCGAGGAAATGCCTCAGGCCAGGACTTTCAGTGTGATGGAGGAGGCCGACTATTTCGTCAAAGATCTTCAGATGAGCTTTCAAGGGAGCCGTTTTATTTTCTGCCATAACGGCCAAGAGCTTCCGTTCCAGATCCGATTGCCCATGCGCTACAACATCTCTAACGCTTTGGCTGTTCTGAGCGCGATCGATATTCTGGGCTTGGATCTCAACGATTTCCGCGGCGCGTTGGAAGAGATCCCGGCGATCCCCGGGCGCATGGAACGCATCGGGACCGGCGCGGACTATACCGTATTCGTGGATTATGCCCATACTCCGGACGCTTTTGAGCAAGTGCTTCATGATGCCAAACAAATGAAACCGAAACGGATCATCACGGTGTTCGGCTGCGGCGGCGACAGGGATCGCGGAAAAAGGCCCTTGATGGTCCGCGCGGCTTGTCGCTATTCGGATTTGGTCATCATGACTTCGGACAATCCTCGTTCCGAGGATCCCGAGGATATTTTTCGTGATATGCGGGCTGGGCTCCCGGATCCTCTGCCGGTGGCCGGGAGTATTTTTGAGATCCAGGACCGCCAGGAAGCCATTGAAAAAGCGATCTCGCTCGCGAAACCGGGGGATGTGGTTTTTGTCCTTGGAAAAGGGCATGAAGATTATCAGATCCTCGGCGATGGCAAGATTCCTTTCAGCGACCGGGAGGTCGTCGAAGCCGCCTTGAAAAGACGAAGCCGTGTTTTCTTATCTTGAAGCGAGCCGCATTCTTCACGTTGCTCCCGAGTTCCCGGACCTTTCCCTAAAGATCCGGAGTCTGTCGATTGATACCCGCACGATCTGTCCTGGAGATCTCTTCGTCGCATTCCAGGGGGATCATAGCGATGGACATGATTTTCTTGAGGTAGCCTTTGAAAAAGGCGCGTCCGGCGTCTTGATCGATCTCCGTCGTAAAGATGCTACGCTTGCCAGATTTTGTGCCGCGGGAAAAAAGATCAAAAATCTGATTCCCGTTGTTGATCCTCAGGCGGCTATGACGGAACTTGCCGCGGCGTACCGAAAAACCCTTACGGCCAAAGTGATCGGCATCACAGGAAGCGTGGGGAAGACGACGACCAAAGAATTTCTCTTCTATTTGCTGCGACAAAAATATTCCGTTCTCGCGACAGCCGGAAATCTGAATAATCATATCGGCGTTCCTATCATGCTTTCGCGGTTGGAACCTGCGCATCAATTTTGCGTGATGGAAATGGGAGCGAGCCATCCCGGGGAGATCCGCTATCTTTCGGACCTTGCGAGGCCGTGCGGCGGGATCCTGACGCCGATCGGTCCCGCTCATCTCGAAGGATTCGGATCTCTTGAAAATGTTTACAGCACCAAGCTGGAACTCGCAGATTTCCTCCCCAAAAAAGATCCCTTGGTGGTGCCGGCAGACGATCCGTCTCTGATGGAAAAGCTCTTGGAAAAAAGCCGCAACGCCGTAACGGTCGGATATTCCTCCGGATCTGATTACCGGATCGCTGGGGTCAAGACTGCGAACGGGGAAGTCTCATTTTCGATAAATGACAGCCACCATTTTTCATTTCCGGGGCACGCGCCCTTTTTGGTGCTGAATGCCGGGCTCGCGATAGCCATGGCGAGGAACCTTGGAATGTCCTGGGAAGAAATCCCGAAAAAGTGGGAGGATGTAGGCTTTGCATCCGGAAGATTTCGTGAGACAATGCTGCCCAACGGCGTTCGCGTGATCGACGATAGTTATAACGCAAATCCCGTTTCTTTTGAGAACGCGTTGAGCGCATTCCGTCTCCTTCCCGGAAACGGGAAAAAGATCGTGGTTTTTGCCGATATGCTCGAACTGGGGGCTGAAGAAGACCGTTTCCACAGAGAGCTCGGGCAAAAGATTGCAGCATCCGGCGTGAATCTGGCGCTTGCTTACGGGAAACGGGCGCAGCTGAGCATTGAGGCCGTCACGGGTACAGAAGCCCGGCATTTTGAAGATTCTGCGGCGTTGCTTGATCTTCTTAAAGAGGTTCTCCGACCCGGTGATGCGGTGCTTTTTAAAGGGTCGCGCAGTATGCATGTAGAAAAAGTGCTGGAAGGCGTCCGTAATATTTCTTTTTCGTCACCCGTATAATTTTCGAGTCCTGACCAGAACATGTTTTATCTCTTACATTACCTTTCAGACCATTCGATCTTCTTCAATCTTTTCCGCTATATCACGGTCCGCTCAGCTGGCGCGAGCATTACGGCATTTTTCCTCTCATTATGGTTAGGACCCCGCTGCATCGTGTGGCTCAAGCAGCTGCGCGCTGTGACGAACCAGGAACGAGCCTACGCGGACACGATCCACGAACATTTTAAACATAAAAAAGAAATACC
>CAZGCC010000147.1:0-358 GCA_964524195.1 uncultured bacterium
TTGTAGATTTTCCATTCACAGAGCAACATCGTCCAAACCCAGGATTTCAATTTCCTGATCGAATTTCTTAAAATCATCCAGATTATGAGTCAGCAAACGCTTTACGCCATTAGCCTGCATCACCGCAACTATATTGGCATCATGAATCTGTTTCCCTCCGACAGCGAAGTTCTCCATGATTGTTTGCAATCTGCCAACAGTTTCACTATTTTCATCCAATAGCGTGAATGTTTCTATAAATTTTCTTACATTGTGGAGTGCTGCTGATCGCGTTGGATCTTCCGGCGATAGTCCACGCGTTAGCACGACAAGATACTCACGGACAATTTGAGGACCGATGGCTAAATCAATTCCATAC
>CAZGCC010000147.1:368-1423 GCA_964524195.1 uncultured bacterium
CGGCAACCCTTGCACATGAATCGATTTTAAGTTCAGGAGGTGCTTCTTTTCTTTCCTTAACTGATCACCTTCACGAACAGCGGGTTCATCTGTTATTATCATGATTTTGTGCAGCCCCGGCTTCAATAGTTTTTCCGTATTTAAAACGGCCGATCCATCCGGGGACACTTTTATTACGGCTTCAACTGCTCTCATAACATAACCTCCATTCCATTGTTTATCTTACGTTCTTTGAAATTACTAATACCACTTTATCCTAACTATTTCCAATTCTCATCCATGCTCATAACTGCGAGCCTTCCCGCTGGATGACTTTATAAATCGGGATTCGTAAATCGGCCATCCTTCCAGTTCATCCTTGCCGAAAACCAGAGCGGAGCTCGTTCTTCATTCTCTGCAAGTTTCACAGACGCACCATCCTTAATATTTAAAATCTTTTGTATTATCTATTTTCATGTCGCATTTGTCAATCACGGAAAATCACTGAAAAAACAAAAATTGGAGAGCATGTTTTTTGTTTGGAAAATACGAAAAGTTATGTAATACTAATTTCCAGTAGAACAATTATTTCTAATCTGAGATTGGGGATGCAAACATGACAAAAAAATACATCTTAGCCCTTGACCAGGGCACCACCAGTTCCCGCGCCATAATTTACAATTTTGAAGGGCAGATCGTCAAGGTAGCCCAGAAGGAATTTACCCAGATCTACCCGAAGGCGGGGTGGGTTGAGCATGATCCAATGGAGATTTGGGGATCGCAAAGCGGCGTGGTGAGCGAAATTATGGCGATGACGGGTATAACAGCGGAACAGATAGCGGCCATCGGCATCACTAATCAACGGGAAACAACGGTTGTCTGGGAAAGAAAAACAGGGAAGCCGGTTTATAATGCCATCGTGTGGCAATGCAGGCGTACTTCTGCCATTTGCGATGAACTCAAAGCAAAAGGTCTGGAAAATTACATAAGAGAGAATACAGGACTTGTGCTGGATGCTTATTTTTCAGGAACTAAAGTAAAATGGATCCTCGATAATGTGGAAGGAGCAAGACAGC
>CAZGCC010000147.1:1433-3421 GCA_964524195.1 uncultured bacterium
TTACAGCAATGCTTCACGCACGATGCTTTACAATATCAAAGACCTTAAATGGGATGAGAGAATCTTAAAAGAACTAGACATCCCCGCTTCGATGCTGCCGGAAGTAAAACCATCCAGTGCGGTTTACGGCAATACGGATGCCCGGATATTTGGTGCGGAAATACCCATTGCCGGAGACGCGGGAGATCAGCAGGCGGCTCTTTTCGGACAGGCTTGTTACAACCCGGGCATGGTCAAGAACACTTATGGCACCGGCTGCTTTATGCTGATGCTAACCGGTGAAAAGCTGGTGCATTCGGAAAACGGACTATTAACAACTATCGCCTGGGGTATAAACAATAAAGTGGAATACGCTCTTGAGGGAAGTATTTTCATCGCCGGCGCGGCAATCCAGTGGCTGCGCGATGGCTTAAAAATTATCTATGACGCGAAAGACAGTGATTATTTTGCTACAAAGGTTCCAGATTCCCTCGGGGTTTATGTCGTCCCGGCTTTTGTCGGCCTGGGCGCTCCTTACTGGGACATGTATGCGCGGGGCGCAATAATGGGGTTAACCCGTGGAACAACGAGAAATCACATCACCCGCGCCACACTGGAATCAATTGCCTATCAAACCCGTGATGTTCTGGAACTGATGCGCAACGAATGCGGTATTGATCTTTGCGATCTTCGCGTGGATGGCGGAGCCTGTGCCAACGATTTTCTGATGCAATTCCAATCTGATATCCTAGGAATTCCAGTCGAACGTCCGGAAATTATTGAAACAACAGCTTTGGGCGCGGCCTATCTGGCAGGACTTGCGGTCGGTTTCTGGAAAGATCAATCCATGATTGCCGAACGACGGAAAGTCAATCGAAGATTTCAACCGGGCATGGACGAGGATAAAAAAGAAAAACTCTATGCCGGTTGGAAAAAAGCAGTGAAACGCTCCATGCATTGGGAGGAAGAGATATAGAATCAGATGATTAAAACTGATGTGATCATTATCGGAGGAGGCGCCACCGGTTGCGGTATTGCCAGAGATCTGGCGCTGCGCGGCATTCCCCACTGTCTCATTGAAAAAGGCGACTTTGCGGCGGGAGCCACCGGCGCCTGCCATGGCTTGTTGCACAGCGGAGGCAGATATGTTGTTACCGACCCGATAGCCGCCAAAGAGTGCTATGATGAAAACATGATCCTTCGAAGAATTGGCAAAAAATGTGTCGAACAAACGGGGGGGCTTTTCGTGCGCCTGCCCGGTGATTCCAAACGTTTTCGGGAATTATTTCTCCGGGGCAGTGAAGATGTAGGCATTCCGACTGAAGTCATTTCCTCAACCAAAGCCTTAGATCTGGTCCCGAATCTTAATTGCGAACTCGAAGAAGCAATCAAAGTTCCCGATTGCTCCATCGATCCGTTCCGTTTGTGCATGCTCAATATCCGAACTTCGCAACTGCGGGATGGCCTTATCTTCACCAGACATAAAGTCACGGAAATTGTTAAGTCACACGGCCGTTGCATCGGCATTAAAGCCACCGATCAGGCAACCGGTGAAGTGAGGGAAATTCGCGGTAACATTATCGTCAATGCCACCGGCGCGTGGGCCAACATGATTGCCTCTCTTGCCGGTTGTGAAGTGCCGATGACTCTGGCTAAGGGCTCTTTGGTCATTACCAATCACCGCCTGACAAATATGGTAATAAACCGGCTGCGGCCACCATCCGATGGTGACATAATAGTACCAAATGAAGCCGTTTGTTTAGCCGGGACAACATCGCTTGCTGTAGAAAACCCGGATAAAATCGGCATCGAATCCACAGAGGTTGATACCATCATCAGCGAGGCGGGACGGATGATTCCGCATTTTAATCATACACGCATTATCCGTGCTTTTTCGGGTGTCCGACCTTTGCTTAAATCCAAGAAAATGGACGCTCATGAAATTTCCCGTGGCTTCCAGATTATTGATCACGATAACGGCATGTATAGTATCGCGGGAGGCAAACTGA
>CAZGCC010000148.1:0-222 GCA_964524195.1 uncultured bacterium
GGTCCGTGCATTCGCCAATGAAAACGAATTTGTCGGAGCCTTTGCGGGTTTCTATAACAGCGCGGCGCCGCTTGGACAATCCGTGGCTCTTATCACCGATCGCGAAGATTCAGGTGTGACCCGGAAGATCGGTTCACGACGGCATCTTTTGAGCGTGGTCGGAGCCAAAAATCCGCTCAAGCAGACCGCCTCCCCTCTTTTGGCCGCGGATAAGCTTCTTAA
>CAZGCC010000148.1:232-3368 GCA_964524195.1 uncultured bacterium
ATGAGTCGATATGGTCCATGGGGTATCACTTCGTGTCTGTTGAGAAACTCGGCGGTCTGGAAGCCCTGATGGCCGAACTTATGAGCTATGTTGCCGCTCAGGCAAAGGTGTCGGCCTCTGCGTAGCGGATTATCAAAAAATCCGCACGCAGAGGTATCTATCCGTTGTGGGTAGGTGTCTCGGCATAACCGATATCAATATCTTCAGAAAAAAGGGGCTGGTCCTTTACCGGGCGGCCCCCTTTTTTTTTACTCTGAGGTCTTTCTTATCCGCAGAGATTTGGTGTCCCATAGGTGCCCAAGCCATCCGGAAATTCGTGGAATTGAGGGGAATGGGCATCAATTGCCGGATGAGGCGGGGAGCGGTATACTAGCCAACCTGCTTCGATAGAGGTAAAATTTCTAAGATTTTGAGCTGTTCTGCTTACAGAGGTCCGATAATTGACAATGTTTATGAATTGCTATTCCAGACATGCAGGAAAAGCTTTTACCTTAATTGAAATGATCGTGGTGATCGTCGCTCTTGCTTTGCTGGCGGTCATTGTTGTGCCCATATATTTCAATCTAAGCAACGCCGCAGAGAAAGCAGGTGCCGAGCATACGATCTCTGCCCTCAAAACAGCTTTAATGACCGCTAGCGTCAATTCTCTCGCCAAGGGATTACCCTTAGTTTCTCACAATCCGTTCGACGATCTTACGGAAAAACCTGCTAACTACGCAGGGTCTTTCCCCGATGTCACTTCTTCGAATTGCAAGGTCGGGGAGTGGGCTTTTCAATCTGGAGCGGGAGTGAACGCAAATTTGAAGCTAGCTGTTTATAACCCCAAAGCTGCTCTGAAAAAAGGCTTTCCTTCCGAAGGGAAATTGTTTATCGCTTTGCAAGTCATTGAAACTAAGGATAGTAATGGAAAAACAATCTCTCTTGGCTTGGCCGACTTGACAAAGTACGGAGGGAAGGTTCACCAATGGTGAATAGGCATCTGGGATTATGTGTGGAAAGATGTTTTTTTGCTTATGAATCTTTCCCCTGAATTTATTCTTTTTGTAGGTCTTTCTAGGGGTGAGGTTATCATTATGAAAGTTCAAAGATATCAGTGTAGTTCTTGCCAGCTATTCATAAGTAAAATCTGAGGCAAGGGCAGGTCTAATTCTCTTGTAAAAATTAAAGGTTAATTGGGCCAGTCCTGCCAACCATTTACGAAAATAAATTCAAGGCAAGGGCAGGTCCACCAATTTCGAGCGCCTTGCCTGCAGCTCACACTTGTTTCTCAAAAAATAAATGGTGAGCAAGTGTTGTCCTGGCTGCCCAAGCAGATCAAGTGTCGTTTATAAGTTGCGCTTCTGCCTTATCTTCTCCTTCTCCGATTTGATGATGAAAAGAATCCTGAAAATTTAAAATTTATATCTGAGGTTAAAAGGCATTTATTTTCAAAAACTTTTCATCCACATGATAAATATGTTTAATCTGATGCTCGTTTTTTACTTAAAAAGTGGCATTTTTTTGTTGTTTGAGTTGCTATGAAAAGTTATATCAAGTCTAAAGAAATATTTTATTTTTTTATGGTGTTTTATAACTTATTCAAAGCAAAGGAGTTATGCCATTAAAAATTTTTAAACTTTGTTTGACTTAGCAGGGTTGGTTGTGTATATTTCTATTGAGGTTCTTAAGCTATTAAATCAGTTTTATATCAGGTTTTAGATTGGTGGCGAAGGGCCTTAAAAGCTTGGTCAAATAAAATAAGAGAGGACGGCAATCCGATGATCAGCTGGCAAACACATGGCTTTAAGCCTTGGCTCAGGACCGTTGCGTTGTTGACGGTTTGTGTGTTTACCTTTACATCGGTTGTCTGGGATGGCGGCATCAATCAGGCTCACGCTGCGGCCCCAAAGCCTGAAAATCTTACCCCCGTTGAAGCTTTCAAAGCGCATGCTGTTTCATCCCTGATCGATCGCCCGGATCTTCCGGACAGCTATGGAACGGTCAAGGGGACCTTCAAGGGCAATCGCGAGCAGATCATCCTTCATATTCAGGATGCTCACATCAACGAAGAAGCCCAACGCAATATCGCCAATATCCTCCGTTATTTCTCCGAAAAATATCAGCTCGGCCTTGTCAACCTGGAAGGCGCCTCTGGCGAACTTTACACCGAACTTTTTTCTTTCTTCCCGGATAAAGAAGCCCGCCGTAATGTCGCGGATTATTTCCTGAGAGAAGGTCGTCTCACCGGTCCCGAATATCTGGCCATCGTCGAAAAGCCCGCCATGATGCTTTATGGCGTGGAAGACAAAGAGCTCTACGAAGAGAACCGCGCGGCCTATGTGGACGCGCTTCAGTTCAAAGATCGCGATGAAAAGATCCTGGCGGAACTTGGCAAGGTGCTGGACGGGGTTAGCCGCTTCGTGTTCCCGGAAGAGATGCGTGAGCTTGTCCGCCGCCGCGCCGCGTTCCAGGAAGGCGGGCCGGAGCTTGTCGCTTATGTCCGTTATCTCGTCGAGTTGGCCCGCAAGCATAACATCGCGCTTCATGACTATCCGGGGATGCATTCGTTGATCGAGCTGGTCGATCTCGAAAAACAAATCGATTTCGAGAAGGCTGAAAAAGAGACCGACGGGATGATCAATGATTTGAAGCGGATCCTCTCCCGCGAAAAGCTTTCCCGTTTCCTCACCAATACCGTCCACTTTCGCATGAAGAAGATGAAGCGCGCCGCCTATTACGGCTACTTGCAGGAT
Organism: uncultured bacterium; assembly: GCA_964524195.1. Taxonomy (GTDB): domain Bacteria; phylum Omnitrophota; class Omnitrophia; order Omnitrophales; family Aquincolibacteriaceae; genus Aquincolibacterium. The sequence continues at coordinate 2,965 of CAZGCC010000148.1, forward strand.
GAGATCCGCGGGATGAGCGTGGTTCAGACCGGCGGGGAAGACCTGACCGCGAAATATGCGAATGTTCTTGCTTATATCAAGTACATGAAGCTTTATGACGCGATTGATGTCTCGATCTTTGACGAGATCGAATTCCTGGAAAAGACCGTCAAGAACAAACTCTTCACCAATCCCGAGCAGGTCAAACTCGACCATGTCCTCCGTATCTACGATATTTACTGCAAGATGTTCGATTTTACGCTCACCAAGCAGGATGCCGAGTTCTATTACACCTTTCAGGACGAGTTCAAGACTTCAACCTTTTCAAGTTTTCTCAAACCGCTCATGACGCAGTACCACTTCACCTACGGATTGCCGTCCCAAGTGGAGTACCTCGATCAGGATCTGCCTCGTGTGGAGCGCTT